>JAZQQE010000119.1:0-3435 GCA_045628845.1 Oscillospiraceae bacterium | reverse complement strand
TATGAGCAAGGACTTGCTCCGCAAGAGATTTCATAGGTTTTTTGCCTATTTCCGTTTTCTCGCTCGACGTATCGGCATACGCCTTCGTTCGAAAACGAAAATTCCGGCTATGCCTCTCTCCTTATCTGACTGTCCCGTTGGCCTGCCTTTTTGACGTATATCGCGGATGTAACGCCATCCGGCGGCGCTTTCACAAAGACTCTCCTCACCGATTTGACAAAAACGGATTTTCGGGCTACTATAAGTAATCTTCTGTATGAGGAGCGTGAGGAAAGTGACGGATGACCGCAACAGAGAGCTGTTTGAGACGAAGCCGATACCCAAGGCTCTGCTGAGCCTCGCCGTGCCGACTATCATCAGCCAGCTCGTCGTCATGGCCTATAACATGGCGGACACTTTCTTCATCGGCATGACCGACGACCCGTACAAGATAGCCGCCGCGTCAATGACCTACGTGCTGTTTTTCATGCTCAACGCCATCGCGAACCTCTTCGGCATAGGCGGAGGGAGTCTCATTTCCCGTCTGCTCGGCGAGAAAAAGGGGGCCGAGGCGCGCGGCGTGTGCTCGTTCAGCGTATGGGGGACGGGCATCATCACGGCGGTATACAGCATACTCTGCCTCGTCTTCATGGAGCCCGTACTGCGCCTAATCGGCGCGAGCGACAATACCGTCGGCTATGCGTCGTCGTATCTCCTGTGGGTAGTCATCATAGGCGGCATCCCCGCGTCCCTTTCCATGGCGATGAGCCACGTGCTCCGCAGCGAGGGGCACGGAGGCCCCGCGGGCATAGGCCTGACGATAGGTAGCGTTCTCAACATAGCGCTCGACCCGCTTTTCATGTTCGTAATTTTCCCGGACGGCATGGAGGTGACGGGCGCCGCCGTCGCGACCGCTCTGTCGAACGTAGTTTCCCTCGTGTACTATCTCGTCGTCATGCTCCGTCTCGGCCCCGGCAGCGTGCTTACGCTCGACGTGCGCCGCTTCGGTGACGGGCTTCGCAGGGCGAAGGAGGTATTCTACGTAGGCGTTCCGTCCGCGGTCAACACGGTGCTCGTCAGCGTCTCGATAATGGTGCTCAATGCACTTGCCTCGCGCTACGGAGATATCCCGGTCGCGGCGATAGGCATAGTAAAGAAGGTAGACATGCTCCCGCACAACGTCGGAACGGGTCTGTGTCAGGGCATGATACCGCTCGTCGCGTACAACTACGCGGCGAAGAATTTCGACCGCATGAAAAAGGCGATAAATCTCGCGCGCTGGCTCGGCGTCGCTCTCGCCGCCTTGTGCGTCATAACGTTCGAAACTCTCGGGAGACCCATCTCGTCCCTGTTTATCCGTGAGGAGGAGACGCTCGGCATGACGGCGTCCTTCCTGCGCGTTATTTGCCTCGCCAACCCGCTCACGGTCTGCAACTTCCACATGACGTATACCCTGCAGGGCATGGGCAAGGGAAGGGAATCCCTGCTCCTCTCCGCCTGCCGTCAGGGCATATCACTCATCCCGCTGTATTTCCTGTTCAACGCCCTGTTCGGACTGTACGGCATAGTCTGGGCGCCGCTCGTCGCCGAGGCGATAACCTTCGTGATAGCGATGGTGCTTTACCGCGTTACGATGAAAAAAGTCACGGGAGAATCACTCCGCGCATAAATAAAAGCCTCCGCACAGAGCGGAGGCTTTTTCTATATCCCGGAACATACCGCCCCGCGGCGTCGTCTGATCATTGTATCCGTCAGCTGATGGTGGTACCGGTGATGAAGCTCACCAGCAGGATGATGACGATGGCGATGGGGCAGATATATTTGATGAGAAAGCTGTAAACGGAGGCAAGCCTGAATTTGTGGCGTCCGTCCAGAGTGACTTCCTTTATTACGTTGGCGGGAGTCCAGACCCAACCCACGAAGATGCATTCGCCAAGTGCGCATACCGGCAGCAGCAGACGGTCGGTGAAGCATTCCATCCAATCACCGGCACAGAAGGTGCTGATACCGGTGAAATCGATCCAGGGCAGGTTGATGCTCACGCTGGCCTGGGAAAGGGTATATACGCTGCCTATGAGGAACGCGACCACGCAGACAAAAACGGTGGTCTTCTTTCTGTTGGTGTTGTATTCCTCGCAGATGAAAGAGATGACTCCTTCACCGATGGAAATGGAGGAGCTGATGGCTGCGAAGAAGAGCAGCAGATAGAACAGAACGCCGAAGACCTGACCTGCGGGCATGGCCTTGAACACGCCGGAGAGCGCGCCGAACGCGAAGCCGCCGCCCTTTCCCACGCTGTCGGCACCGAGAGTGGCAAATACAGCAGGGACGATGATGAAGCCGCCCATGAAGGCGACAAGAGTATCGAGGCCGCAGATAAGGGCAGTGTTTTTGCTGATGCTTTCTTTTTTGCTCAGATAGGAGCCGTATGTGGTCATGATGGCCATGCCCAGAGACAGGGAATAGAAGGCCTGACCGAGAGCGGAAATAAAAGTGGAGGCGTTGGCCTTGCTCCAGTCGATGGTGAGCATGTATTTGAGACCTTCGGAACCGCCGGGCAGGGTAACGGAACGGACGAGCAGCACGATGAGGATCACAAACAGGGCGGGCATTCCCACCTTGTTGAATTTTTCAATGCCGCCGGAGGCACCCTTGAGCAGGATCAGGCAGTTCATAAAAGCGAAGACCGCCGCGAATATAAGAGCTATCCAGGGGAAGAAAGTGGTACCCGCTGCGGCGTCGTAGCCGAGGAGATCGTAGAAGTATCCCATGCCCCCGTCCATCACCTTGGCGCCCTCGGTGACATAGGACACCACGTAGCGAAGCACCCAGCCGCCCACGTGGTTGTAATAGCAGAAGATCACGGCGGCGCAGATTACGCCGGCCCATCCGGCCCAGGCAAAACGCTTGTCGAGCTTGCGGAAAATGCCCACCGTATTGGCATTGGCACAGCGGCCGAGGGAGAGCTCCGTTACCATGACGGGCAGCCCGATGATGACCACCACGGCGATGTAGATAAGCAGAAAAAGTCCGCCTCCGCCGGCGTAGGCCTTGCCGGGAAATTTCCAGATGTTGCCGAGGCCCACTGCGGACCCCGCAGCGGCCAGAATGAAGCCCAGTTTACTGGTCCATTGGTCTCTTTGCTTGTTCATATTATTACCTTTCCGATCGCGCAGACAATGGCATTATCTTAACAGAATCATACGTCCCCGTCAATTTTATAGTGTTGTTGAACATTAAGCAAAATAGACGGGCGACCGCGCCTTTGTTTGTATTCAAATGATCACGAAAGAAATCGAGTGTTCATAAGGGATTTCGCTTATGAACACTCGATATGTGATAATAGCTGCAAATGGTGCGCAGAGCGGGGTATTTGCCCCGTAAGTATACCGGCGCGCCGCCGATGAACGATATTCATCTTTGTCCTCATTCTTGCGTGTCGGCGGGGACCTGCGC
>JAZQQE010000118.1:0-16093 GCA_045628845.1 Oscillospiraceae bacterium | reverse complement strand
ATCATCGTTGATGAGGCAAATCCAAGCTATAAATCCGAAAATGGTCTGCTTTTGAGCAAGGACGGCACATTGCTGCTCGCTTGGCCGGACGGAATCGAAGCCAATGAACTTGTAATCCCGCAGGGTGTGGAGCGGATCGGTACGTATCTGTTCTACGGACGTCTTGACGGATCTTATACTGTGATGCTGCCGGAGAGCGTCAAGGAAATCGGAACCATGAGTCTGCCCGCTGAAATAACATCGCTTACGCTGCCGGCCGGTCTGGAAAAGATAGATGAATATGTATTTTATGAGGGGATATCAGTTGATAATATTTACTATAACGGCACTGCGGCAAATTGGGAGAAGATAACGATCGGGGACGGCAACACCGCTCTGGACAGCATGGAAATCCACATGAACTGAAGCCGCCAACCAAAATGCTCCCGATGAATCGTTATACTGAAAATACCTTATTTTGAATAGCCGATTGGTGCAGATAGTACATAGCCCAACAGGCCGCGATAAAGGATATGCAGTGATCCGCAGGCCAAAGGCCACGGCTTGACTGACGGATAAAAATCAATAGATGATACGGAAGACCTCCCTGCATCCGAAAAGATGCAGGGAGGTTTGATTTTGTGCTTGACTCTGACGCTGCGTCATGGTTTACAATGTGATATCGGGAGGGATGAGACTTTGATAACGGAAAAAACAGACAGATATGCGGCCGAGGCCCAAAAAATGTGGGGAAATACCGACGCATACCGTGAATCCGCTGCAAGGACGGCGGCCTATTCCGATGAACGTCGGGAAGCTCTTGCGGAGGATATGATGCACATTTTTGAGGAATTCGGAAGTCTGCCGGATAAGTCCCCGGCAGGAGCGGAGGCTCAAAAGCTTGTGAAGAAATTGCAGGAGTTTATTTCCGCCAATTACTATACCTGTACCGACACCATCCTCGCGGGACTGGGGCAGTTATACGCCGCCGGCGGAGAGATGACGGATAATATCGACGCCGCCGGAGGTAAAGGCACCGCGGAGTTCGCCGCGAGAGCCATTGAGGAATACTGCAGATAGACCCGCACGGTAAGCCCGATTTGACAGGCATGATAAAATGAATTGCTCAAAGCTTTCGAAAAAGGAGTGATCCCGATGGAAGCATATTTCGCGGGCGGCTGCTTCTGGTGCATGGAAAAGCCGTATCACATGATAGAGGGCGTCCTTCGCGCGACAAGCGGGTACTGCGGCGGCACGGAGGAAAACCCGACGTATTCGGACGTGAAGGCGCAGCGGACGATGCACCGTGAGACGGTATGCGTCGAATTTGACGAAACAAAGGTCTCCTTTTCCGAGCTGCTTGAGGTCTTTCTCAAAAGCATCGACCCCTTTGACGCGGGCGGGCAGTTCATAGACCGGGGCAGATCCTATACCTGCGCGGTCTATTACACCGATGAGGCGCAGAGGGAGCTTGCCGGGCGGAGGATAGGGGAGATAGAGCGGAGCAGCGGCAGGAAGGCCGCAGTCGCGCTCGAGCCGTACCTGCGCTTCTGGCCGGCAGAGGAATACCATCAGGACTACGCGCGCAGGAACCCGGAGGCTTATGAAAAGGAACTGGAGGAATCCGGAAGACTGAAAGTGACCGGAGGCGTTCGGTGAGTTCCACATAAGAAACGCTGGAATAGTGCGCGCGTCCGGTGTATGTTACGAAACGTGCCCTGCGCGAGACGACCCCATACGGAGGAATACGGATATGAATATGTATAACTGGGTGATACAGCAGATCAACGACCGCAACAAGCCGGCGTTCCCGCTGCTGAGCTACCCGTCGGTCCAGATAATGTACGTGACGGTCAAGGAGCTCGTTACGAGCTCGTCGCACATGGCGATGGGCATGCGGCTCATCGCAGACGAATACAAGATGCCCGCCGCCGTGAGCTACATGGACCTCTCGATAGAGGCGGAGGCGTTCGGAGCGACCTGCGTGTACAGAGCCGACGAGGTGCCGACCATCATAGGACAGATGATACGCACGCAGGAGGACGCGGACAAAATGCAGGTGCCGCGCCTCGGGAGCGGACGCACCGCCATCGCCATCGAGACCATACGCAAGGCGACAAGGCTCATCCACGACCGACCCATCCTCGCCAACTGCTCCGGCCCGTTTTCTGCGGCGGGGCGCCTGATGAACGTGAACGAGATACTCGTCGAGACCTATGAAAACCCCGAAATGGTGCATACGGTGCTCCGCAAGGTGACGGATTTCATAAAGAAGTACATAGGCGGCTTCAAGCGCGCGGGAGCTGACGGCGTCATCCTCGCCGAGCCCCTTGCGGGTCTTCTCTCGCCGGAGCTCATGCAGGAGTTTTCGACGAAATACGTCCGCGAGATAACGGACGATCTGCAGGACAAGAATTTCCTTATCATCTATCACAACTGCGCCAGCGGCGCCGAGCGGCTTCTCCCGCAGATGCTCGATACCGGATGCCGCGTGCTGCACGTGGGTGAGAACGCGAACATTGAGGAGATATTGCAGAGAGTGCCGGAGGACTGCCTCGTCCTCGGCAATCTCAGCGTGTCCAAGGTCTTCAAAAACGGCAGCGGACATCATGTTCAGATGGCGACGCAGAAGCTGCTGCTCCAATGCATGAACTACAATAATTTCATGATATCTTCCGGCTGTGATCTCCCCGCCGACGTGGACATGGACCATGTTGGCCGATTCTTCAAGACAGTGGAGTCCGGCTACTACAAGCGGATGCTGCTCGACATGATAGACTGACTGCGGGAAGCATCATAATTAAAAAATGAAACCTGGGGCGGCTCTGCTTTCATGGCGGGACCGCCCCCATATTTGTCCTTATCAGTACATTTTTATGCCCGAAACACCGCATATTCGGTAAAACGACTTGAAAAATGGGAACTGATACACTATATTGTGATGTGGAGAGGAAGCTTTCCTCCCTCAGCTTGAAGCCTTACCGACAATGATACTTCATTAAATCGGCTAATCTCATGCAAAAGGAGCCCTGACGCTATGAACAATGTCTGGCAAAATGTCGTCGAAACGCTGTCACAATCCCGTTCCTATGAGACCATGTTCCACCTCATGGAACGTTTTCCGGATAATATCGCCGCCGAGCTTACCGACAGGGACGGAAACCTTATCACGCGCACCTATAAGGAATATATAGAGATGTCCTATGCCTGCGCCGGCGCGCTGCAAAATGATCCCGTATTTGAAAAAGGAAAGATAATCGGCCTCAGCTACGATACGTGCATGGACTGGCCCGTGCTCTTCTGGGGCGTTCTGATGGCGGGCGGTATCCCGCTGCTCATCAATCCCGGAGCGGGAGCGGGACTCCATATCGCAGTGCTGAAGGAGGCCCGTGCCAACGCCTACATCGCGGCTGCGCCCGTGGCGGGCTGCGAGCTCCCGTGCGTTGACGCGAGGGAGCTTCTCACCTCGAAGCTCCGCGGCAGGGAGGAATGGTCGGAGTACGTCGCCCTCCACACCTCCGGTACGACCGGCGCCAGCCGTGTCTTCCTCTACAAGGGCTCGACGATAGCCGATCACATCCTCTCCTATCAGGAGGCAAAAAAGCTCAACAACGAGATGCCGTTTGACGAGGAGCTGCCCTGCAAGCTTCTTGCATTCCTGCCATTCCACCACGTATTCGGCTTCTCCGTCATATACATCCTCTATTCCATCACGGGCAAGACCATAGTCTACCTGCGCGACCGCGGCGTGCAGACCATACTCTCCGCCTGCCGCGACCACAAGGTGACGCATCTGTACTGCGTGCCGCTCTTCTTCAACGCTCTTGCCGCGGGCCTCAAAAGGAAGGTACCCGCAGAGCAGCTCGAAATGCTCTGCAAGCAGAGCCTTATGCTCCAGGCGGCGGGCAAGCCTCTGCCCGAGCCCATAGTCGCCATGCAGCAGCAGCTCCTCGGGACGAGCATCCGCCTCATGATAACGGGCGGCGGTCACGTTCCCGCAGAGACCCTGCAGATACTCAACGCCGTCGGCTATCCTCTGCACAACGGCTTCGGGATGACCGAATGCGGCGTCATCGCCGTCGAGCTCTCGCTCGACCCGTTCCAGCGCATAAAGGGCAGCATAGGCTTCCCGTTCTCGCTGACGGAATACCGCATCGGTGAGGACGGCGGCGACAGCGGCGAGATGTACCTGCGCGGCGGCTCGCTGTTCGACGCGTCCATAGTGGACGGCGAGTGGGTCTATAACGACAAGACGAAGTGGTTCGCCACGGGAGATATAATCTGCAGCGTAAACGGCAGCCTCTTCATCGAGGGCCGCTCGAAGGACGTCATCGTCAACGCCTCGGGCGAGAACATATATCCCGACGACCTTGAGGACTCGTTTGCCGAGTTGCCCGGCGTCGTGAATCTCTGCATACTCGGCCTGCCCGGCAAGGTATACGACAGCGTATCGCTCGTCCTCGTCGCGCCGGACGCAGATAAAGAGGCGCTCCGTCAGGCGATAATCGCCTGCAACGACAAGCTCGAGCCCTACTGCCGCGTGACCGACGTACTGCTCTGCGGCGATATGCTTCCCGTCTCCGGAAGCGGCAAGGTCATGCGCAAAAAGCTGCGCGAGGAGCTCGCCTCCGGTGAGCGTGCCTACGTGAAGCTCCCGCTCGGCATCGCTGCGGAGGAGGAGAAGCCCGCAGAGGCTCAGGCCGCCGCCGCGGAGATAGACGAAATAAAGGAGACCGTCCGCGCCATCATCGCTGAGAACTTTGACGCAGATGCAGTCGGAGACAACGACCGCTTCATCGAGGACCTCGGAGGCGACAGCCTCTCCCTCATGAGCGCCATGACGGACGTCGAGGAGAAATATCAGTTCATCTTCACGGATGCCGAGCTGAAAAACATCAACACCCTGAACGATACCGCCCGCCTCGTCTATGCCAAGCTGCACGGGCAGACCGTCACTCTCGGAAAGCAGGACACGCAGTTCCGCCGCATAACCGACTTCGCCGAGAGCGAAGAGTACGTCGCGCTGAAAAAGCGCATGGAGGAGACGTTCAAGGATATAGACAATCCTTATTTCCTCCCGCACGACAGCCTTATCCGCGACACCTCCGTCATCGGCGGCAAGCGCGTGATAAACCTCGGCTCTTATAACTACCTCGGAATGTCCGGCCATCCGGAGACGATGCGCGCAGCCATCGAGGCCGTCGAGAAGTACGGCACCTCCGCCAGCGGAAGCCGCCCGCCCGCCGGCGAGAAGACGCTCTATCAGGACCTTGAGCGCACCATCGCCGCGTGGAAGCATACCGAGGACGCCATCGTCTGCACCGGCGGATGGGCGACGAACCTCGCCTTCATCTCCTGCTTCATGCGCGAGGGCGACTTCATCCTCTATGACGCTCTCTCCCACAACTCCATCACCGAGGGCGTCGCGCTCTCCGGCGCGGAGAGCAAGGCCTTCGCCCACAACAATATCGACATGGCCGAGAGCATCCTCAAACAGATCGAGGGCAGGTACAACAAGGTACTGATAGTCACCGAGGGCGTTTACAGCATGGACGGCGACATCGCCCCGATCCCGAGGCTCGTCGAGCTCAAAAAGAAATATAAATGCTTCCTCATGGTCGACGAGGCGCACTCCACCGGCGTCATCGGCGAGCACGGCGGCGGCGTGGACGACTATTTCCGGCTGCTGCCCACCGACGTCGACATCAAGTACGGCACCATGTCCAAGACCCTCGGCACCTGCGGCGGCTACATCGCCGCAAAGCATGAGATAATCGAGTATCTGCGATACAGCATGAACGGCTTCGTGTTCACCGCGGGCATCGCGCCTCCGCTCGCCGCCGCGTGCAAGAAGGCCATCGAGCTCATACAGAGCGACGACAGCATGGTACGCGACCTGCACAGAAACATCGAATACTTTGTCCGCCGCTGCCGTGAGGAGGGAATGGATACCGGCCTCGCGGGCCAGAGCGCCATAGTCCCCGTGCTGATAGGCTCCGACGCCGACGCCGCGAGGCTCTCCGCGAAACTCATGGAGCGCGGAGTGTTCGTGCCGCCCGCGATGTATCCCGCCGTCCCGATGGGCGAGAGCCGCCTGCGCTTCACGGTCTCCTCCACTCACAGCATAGAGCAGCTTGAGACCGCCGTGACCGAGCTCAGCAAGCTCATGCGAGAGGAGAATCTTCTTTGAGTACGGGTAAGACGGCCATCGTCACGGGTGCAAGCTCCGGCATAGGCTTCGAGGTCTGCCGTCAGCTCGCCGAAAAAGGCTGGAAGGTATACGGCTGCTCGCGCCGCGGCACGGCGCCCGCGGGCGTGACGGGCATAGCGCTCGACGTGACGGACGAGCCCGCCGTACAAAAGGCGTTTGCCGCCGCCGCAGAAGAGGCGGGCGGTATAGACCTGCTCATAAATAATGCCGGATTCGGCATCTCCGGCCCCGTCGAATTCACCGCCGCCGACGACGCGCGCCGTCAGATGGAGGTAAACTTCATCGGCCAGTTCATCTGCGCCAAGGCCGTGCTGCCCTATATGCGCGAAAAAAAGAGCGGACGCATCGTCTGCACGAGCTCCGTCGCCGCGCCCATCGCCATCCCGTATCAGGCCTTCTATTCCGCCGGCAAGGCCGCCGTGAACTCCCTCGTCTGTGCCCTGCGCAACGAAGTTAAGGACTTCGGCATATCCGTATGCGCCGTCCTTCCCGGCGACGCCGCGACGGGCTTCACCGCCGCGCGCAGCAAGTCTGCCGGGGGAGAGGACGTATATACCCGCTGCGGAAGCGCCGTCGCCGCCATGGAAAGAGACGAGCAGGGCGGCATGACTCCCGACTACGTCGCGGGGAAGGTCGTCAGCACCGCCGAGAAAAAGAATCCTCCGCCCATGACCGTCATCGGCGGGAAATACAAGCTGTTCATGGGCCTCTTCAAGGTCCTCCCGTCGCGGTTTGCATACTGGATAGTCGGCAAAATGTATTCATGAAAATAAAAAGGCTGTACCCCGGAAAACGGGGTACAGCCTTTTTGCGTAAGCTCATTCGTCGGGCGTGAAGGTGTATACACGGATGAGCCCGGAGCAGCTCGCGCGGATGACGGTGCTGCCGTCGGAGAGCTTCTCGCACTCTGCCGTGACGCCGTCGCCCTTGAGGGCGGAGAGCACGTAAGCGAGCGGGTCGTCCGTCTCGATCTCGGAGATGGATACGTCCCGCATCTGATTGTTCGGGCATGAGTTCAGTATCTCGCACACTATTTCGTACCTTGCCACGCGGCTGCCTCCTTCGCTATTTTCCGGTCCGAGCATACCATTTCCCACGCCCGAACGCAAGACGTATGCAAAAAATGCACGATTTGCCGATAAAAATCCAAAAAACATTGGCACTTGATGATTTTGCGCTTGCGATTTTCCGGAACGATGTTATAGTTTAATAAAGAGAATGTAACAGGTGCGATGATACGGAGAATTATATGCTGAATTTTTTGAGAAGGCTGAGAGACCTGTTCTGCTACTGCGGACTGTCGAAGAACGAGTACCGCCTGATAAAGAGAGAAGCCTATATCAGCAACTTCCAGGTGTGGAAGCGGCTGCACGTGATACTGCTCGTGGGGTATCTGATCCTGCTCGCGGTCCTCTTCGCGATGGACGGATTTACCGGCATCTCCGTCGTCCAAGTCGCGATGATGCTGTATCTCGCGGTCGCGAACGTCCTTTTTTACTTCGTATTCAGGGAGGATTCGCTCATCGCGCAGTTCGTCATCTACATAACGATGATACTGCTGCTGCTCGCGGCTCTCTTCGTCAATCTCATGCAGCCGGAGGCAAACTCCATAACGTTCATCGTCCTGCTCGTCATGCTGCCGATGTTCATGATAGACAAGCCGTACTTCATGGCGATACTGCTATCCGCCGCCGTGGCGGTGTACCTCCTCGCCGTGCATCAGGTCAAGTCTCCCTCCGATTTCGGCCACGAGGCGCTGTTCACGGGCTTCTACGGGATATTCGGCATATCCATAAATACGTTCTATAACTATATCCGCATCCGCGAGTTCACGCTTCAAAAGCGCGAGCGCGAGCACGTTGAAGAGGAAAAGAAGGCCAACGAGCAGGAGAAAAAGCTCAACAGCGCTCTGAAAAAGATGAGCGAGAGCGCGCTCGAGCTTCTCGGCGACGTGGTCGAGGAGCGCGACGCCGAGAGCGGGGAGCACATCCGCCGCGTCAAGGGCTTCTCGTATATCCTCGCATGGCAGGTCATGCAGGACCTGCCCGAGTACGGACTCGACCGGTACACGGTCGAGCTGATCGCCTTCACCTCCGCCCTCCACGACGTCGGAAAGATATCCATACCCGACTCCATCCTGTGCAAGCAGGGCCAGCTGACGGACGGGGAATTCGACGTCATGAAGACCCACTGCGAGAAGGGCGCGGCCATCATCGGCAAGATGAAGGACAAATGGAGCCGCGACTACCTCGAAATGGGCATGACGATAGCTCTCAGTCACCACGAGAAGTGGGACGGCGGCGGCTACCCGCACGGCCTGAAGGGCGACGATATCCCCATCGCGGCGCAGATAGTGTCCATCGCGGATATCTACGACGCGCTCACGACCAGACGCGTCTACAAGGATGCCTATCCGCACGACACGGCCATCGAAATGATAAGAAACGGCGAATGCGGCGCCTTCTCGGATAAGCTGCTCGCCTGCCTCGAAAAATGCTGCGCGCTCTTCGCCGCGCATGCGGAGGGCCGTGTCGACCTCGAGCTCGGAGACAGGGACTACGAGCTCGTGTCGAAAACGAATCCCGACGAGAGCTTTGTCGTCGGCCTGCACGACAGCGACAGGACGCTCCGCGAGAAGCTGCGGCTCGGCGAGGAGATATCCGTCCTCGAGAGCCTGTCCGAAACGTTCTGCTACGTCTGCTACGTGAACATGAACACCAACGAGCTCGTCCGCTTCAAGGCGGATGAACAGTTCGCCCGCATCCTCGACAGCTACGGGACGGAGCTGCCCGCCAACCTGCGCTTCGACAAGCTTCTCAATTCCGTTATAGTGTCCGAGGACTACGCGGCGTTCCGCGCCGCGACGGACCGCGCGAAGGCGATGGAGATCCTGCGCGCCTCGGGGCACCTCACGACGGACTTCCGCATACGGCTCGACGACGGTGTGCATTATTGCAGGATGCGCATATCGCTCGACCCGAACCGCGACGACTGCGTCATCATCGGCATATCGAGGCGCGACGAGGAGCACCGCATGGAGGCGGAGTACGCGCGGATGCAGAATGAGCTTGAAAATGCCCGCCGCGAGATGGAAAACCGCGAGAAGCTCGCCGACCGTCTCGCCGTCATAGACTGCATAAGCAGCGAATACGACTACGTCTGCTCGCTCAACGCCGACACCATGGACGTCGTTGTCTACCGCGCGGAGGACTGGATACGCGATATGTTCAAAAACCTCGAGGATATCGTCGTCTCACCCGAAGCGAGAGACACGACCCTCCGCGGCATCGTCCATCCCGACGACTTCGACGCCTTCCAGGAGGGTTCGCGGCACGAGAACGTCGTGCGCGCCCTGAGGGAGAACGACACATATTATGTAAACTACCGTGCCTATAAATACGGCAGGCTCGTCAGGTATCAGACGAGGTATTCACTCGATAAGAACGATCCGAAGCGCATCATCATCGGTCTGCGCAGCGTCTGACGGAAAACAAAAAAGAGCTTCCCCGCGGGGAGGCTCTTTCTTTGTTTTCCGGGATTGCCCCGCGGGCGCGCGGCGGTGTATAATCGTGTCATGGAAACGGAGGACTGTGCCATGGATTTCAGATTTGCGGAGGAAAAAGACGCCGGGAAGATCCTTGCCTTCATAAAGGGCCTCGCCGAATATGAGAAGATGTCGGAGCAGGTCGTCGCGACGGAGGAGCTCCTGCGCGAATGGATATTCGAAAAGAAGAAGGCGGAGGTCATATTCGTCTGCGCGGAGGGCAGGGAGGTCGGCTTCGCGCTGTTCTTCCATAACTTCTCGACCTTCCTCGGCCGTGCGGGCATATACCTCGAGGATCTGTACGTTCTGCCCGGAGAGCGGGGCAGAGGGTACGGGAAGGGCCTGCTCGCGGAGCTTGCGCGTATTGCCGTCGAGCGCGGCTGCGGCAGGCTCGAATGGTGGTGCCTCGACTGGAACAGACCGAGCATAGATTTCTATCTCTCGCGCGGTGCCGTGCCCATGGACGAATGGACGACGTACCGCGTGACGGGCGATACGCTGACGAAGCTCGCCGGGCAGAGCCCCGCGGGGCGCGGTTGAAAAAGCCCGGGGCGTCCGTTATAATACGGACGCAGGGATAACGGCAGCGGAAAGGGCAGGGTATGAGCTTCACAACATTTGAATTTGCCTTGTTTTTCGCCGTGTGCGTGATAGTATACCGGCTGCTCGGGGCGAAGGTCAGGAAGTACTGGCTTCTTGCCGCGGCGTGCTGGTTTTACTGGCGCGCAGGCGGAGCATGGGTGTTCGTGCTCGCCGGGGAGACGGCGGTGAGCTGGCTTTGCGCGCTCGCGGCCGAGAAATGGCCGCGCCGCCGCAGGGCGTGGACGGCGCTCGGCGTGTGCCTCGTGCTCGCGCTGCTCGCCGGGCTCAAATATTCGGGACTCATCTCGCGCGCCTTCGGCGGAGCGGGCGGCATCGCCGTGCCCGTCGGCCTGTCATTTTTCTCGTTCGCCGTCGCGGGCTACCTTTTCGACGTGTACCGCGGGAAGATAAAAGCGGAGCACTCGCTTGCCGATTACGCCGTATTCGTGAGCTTTTTCCCGGCGCTCCTTGCGGGCCCCGTCGGGCGCGCGAGGGACTTTCTGCCGCAGCTCAAAGAGCAGCGGCCCTTTGACGCCGGGAAGTTCAAAAACGGCCTTTTCCGCTTCGTGTGGGGCCTCTTCAAGAAGCTCGCCGCCGCGGATACGATCGGCCTTCTCGTGAACGCCGCGTACGCTGACCCCGCCGCCTCGACGGGGGCGGACCTCGCAATAGCGGCGGTGCTCTATTCCATGCAGATATATTTCGACTTCTCGGCCTATACGGATATGGCGCTCGGCGCCGCGTCGATGCTCGGCTTCGACCTCGGCGAGAATTTCGACGCGCCTTATCTCTCGCGCTCGGTCAAGGACTTCTGGAAGCGCTGGCACATCTCCCTGACAGGGTGGTTCCGCGAATACCTGTACGTGCCCCTCGGCGGAAACCGCAAGGGGAGTGCGCGTACACTCGTGAACGTCCTCATCGTCTTCGCCGTGAGCGGAATGTGGCACGGGGCGGACGTCTCGTTCATTATATGGGGCCTCCTCAACGGCGCGTATCAGGTCGCCGGGAGCCTCACGCAGAAGGGCAGAGCCCGGCTCCGTTCACGCCTCGGCATAAGGGAGGATTCGCGCCTTCTCGCGGCGTGGCAGGGCATAGTGACCTTCGTCCTCGTGACGGGCGCATGGATATTCTTCCGCGCCGACGGTGCCGGGCAGGCAGTATTCATCATAAAACGCATCCTGCTGACGGTACGCACGGGCGTCTCGCTCTCGGCTCTTGCCGGAATGCGCCGCCCGGCGCTCATGGCGGCGCTGCTCGCGGTGCCGTGCGTGTGGGAGGATATACGCATACGCCGCGGAAAGCGCGGCTTCGAGTCGGGCCCGTTCGTTTTCTGGGGCGCGGCCGCGGCGCTTCTCCTGCTGACGGCGGTATTCGGAGTGTACGGCGAGGGCTTCGACCCTCAGCAGTTCGTGTATTTTCGTTTTTGAGGTAAGCTATGGCAAAGAGGATCACCGCATTCGTGCTCGCGCTCGTTCTGCTCGCGCTGCTCGTCCTGCTTGCGGGGTATCTGCTGATGCCTCCGCAGAACGAGTTCGGCTGCGCGTGGAACGGATATCTCGCTGAGCCGCGTGACAGCCTTGACGTGCTGTTTTTCGGCAGCTCGATATCGTACTGCGACGCCGCCCCCGGCTGGCTGTGGGATCAGCGGGGGATACGCTCTTTCAACATGGGCGGCCCGGAGCAGACCGTCCCGCTGACGTATTTCTATGTCAGGGAGGCTCTGCGGACGCAGTCGCCGCGCGTCGCGGTCATCGAGGCCACGGGGATGTTCTTCAATAAATATCAGGACTTCACGAAGGTGAACGTCGGCTACATGCCGCCTTCGGTGAACAGACTGCGCGCCGTGTTCGAGGCGTCGGAGCCCTCCGCGAGGGCGGGCCTGCTGCTTCCCGTGCTCGAATACCACGGCCGCTGGCGCGAGGTCACGGCAGAGGATATCCGTGCGAGGCTCACCCGCAGCCGTGACGTCACCGCGGGACACACGGCGCTTTCGGATTCGTCCGGAGCGCCGGAGATATCGGAGCGCCCGATAACACAGGAGGCGGAGGTATACGCCGAAAATCTCGCCTATATGCGTAAGATAAGCGAATACTGCGCCGAAAACGGCGCGGAGATATTCGTATTCATAGCGCCGACCCGCATGCCGCTCCCCGACGCCGAGCGTGAAAGGCTCCGCACCGACCTCGCAGAGCTCGGAATAGAGCTGCACGACATGACGGAGGACGCGGACTCCCTCGGGATAGACCCGGAGGCGGACTGGTACGACGCGATCCACCTCAACGAATACGGCGCCGAGAAATTCAGCCGCGCGCTCGCCGATATCCTCGCGGAGGAATACGGCCTCGCGGACGGCGGTGAGGACGCTTATTGGGACGAACGGACGCAGTATCTGCTCGCCGCCTGCGGGCATGAATGAGAGAAAAAAACACACGGATATATATGGAGGTACGGACATGACCATAACGGAAGCGCGCGGGGCGCTGAAGACCCTGCAGGCTCGCATGAGCGCGTACGATCACGCGGGCGCACTCATCAGCTACGACGGCATGACTGCGGCGCCGAAGGGCACCGCGGCCAACAGAGGGCAGACCCTCGCCGTGCTCAGCGAGGAGAGCTACAAGCTCGCGACGGGCGCGGAGACGGTGGAGCTGCTCGAATTCCTCGACGCGAACAAGGCTGAGCTCGACGAGGCCGAGCAGCGTCAGGTGTTCCTGCTTTTGAAGGACATCCGCAGCATGCGGAAGATACCCATGGACGAGTACGTCGCCTATCAGCGCCTACTCGTCGAGGCGGACGACGTCTGGCATACCGCCAAGGAGACGAGCGATTTCGCTCTCTTCGAGCCCATACTCAAACAGATATTCGACACCAACGTCCGCTTCGCGGGCTATATAGAGCCCTCGAAGAAGCCGTACGACTACTGGCTCGGCGAGTACGAGGACGGCCTGACCATGGAGGAATGCGATAAATTCTTCTCCGCCGTGCGCGCGAGGCTCGTGCCGCTCATCGCCCGCGCCGGAGAGGTCCCGCAGGTCGACGACGGAGTCCTCCGCGGTACGTTCCCGACCGCGAAGCAGGAGGAGCTGTCCCTCTGGCTCATGAAGACCATAGGGCTCGACCTCGGCCACGTCGGCATCACGACGACGGAGCACCCCTTCACGACGAGCTTCGGCTCCCACTTCGACGTGCGCATCACGACCCACTATCACGAGGATGATTTCTCCTCCTCGATGTTCTCCGTCATCCACGAGGGCGGCCACGCCCTGTATGAAACGGGATGCCGCGCTGAGTACGCCTACACCGCCATCGACGGCGGCGTCTCGATGGGCATCCACGAGAGCCAGAGCCGCTTCTACGAGAACATCCTCGGCAGGAGCCGCGCCTTCACGGCGTACGCCTTCCCGAAGCTCTGCGAGCTCTTCCCGTCGGCCGCGGGGTTTACCGCCGAGGACTTCTACCGCGCGGTGAACAAGGTGCAGCCCTCCCTCATCCGCACCGAGGCCGACGAGGTCACGTACTGCCTGCACGTCATGGTGCGCTACGAGCTTGAAAAGGCCGTCATGGCGGGCGAGCTCGCCGTGCACGACCTGCCCGGCGAGTGGAACAGGCTCTATAAGGAGTACCTCGGAGTCGACGTGCCCGACGACAGGCGCGGAGTGTTGCAGGACAGCCACTGGTCCGGCGGCAGCATCGGCTATTTCCCGTCCTACGCGCTCGGAAGCGCGTACGGCGCGCAGTTCCTGCAGAAGATGCGCGGCAGCGTGGACGTCGACGGGTGCATAGCACGCGGCGACTTCGCCCCCGTCAACAGCTGGAACCGCGGGAATATCTGGCAGCACGGAAGCCTCTACACGCCCGCTGCGCTCCTTCACCGCGTCCTCGGCGCGGGATTCGACCCGAACGTCTATCTCGACTATCTCGAGAGCAAGGTCAGGGACGTCTACGGGATTTGAAAGACCCCGGATCAGATCACACGGCCGGCGGAGACGTTTCCCGCCGGCCTTTTTCTGCCAAAGCGGCAAAAATAGATATATCCGATACGGTTATACCGTATATTTGCATATTTTTTTCTCGTTTCCTGCAATCACATATTGTCGAACGGAACGATTTGTGATAGAATCTACTATCGTATATTGGTATAATGCCGTATCTGCCGGAAATTCCGGCGGAATAGGAGGGAATCCGCGTGAAATTTTCCGAAATGCCCTATGAACGCCCCGACCTTGAGAGCGTCAAGCAGCAGCTCGCCGGCCTCACGGAGGAACTGAAAAGCGCGCCCGACTTCGCCGCGGCGAAGGATGCGTTCCTGCGCCATGAAGAGGCGAGGAAGCACGTCTACACGGCCGAGACGCTCGCCTCCATCCGCCATTCCATCGACACGCGCGACGGATTCTACGACGCGGAGATGAAATTCTGGAACGCCTCCATGCCCGAACTCGAAGAGTATGAGCAGGCGTGGACGGCAGCAATGCTCGCAAGCGCGTTCCGCGCGGATTTCGCGGCCGAATACGGCGACCTCATGTTCGTGAACGCAGAGATGTCCCTCAAGACCTTCTCGCCGGATATCATCCCCGAGCTCAAAGAGGAAAACGAGCTCACTCAGGAATACGAAAAGCTACTCGCCTCCGCGCAGATCCCGTTTGAGGGCGGGGTATACACGATATCGCAGATGACCCCGTTCAAGACCGATGCCGACGACGCGCGCCGCCTCGCCGCGTGGAAGGCCGAGGGCAAATGGTATAAGGACAATCAGGCCGCGCTCGACGGGATATACGACAAGCTCGTGCATCTGCGCGACACCATGGGCCGCAAGCTCGGCTATGACGGCTACACGGAGCTCGGATACTACCGCATGGGCCGCAACTGCTACACGAAGGAGGACGTGGAGAAGTTCCGCGCCGCCGTCGTGAAGTACCTCGTGCCCGTCGCGGACGGGATATACAGGGAGCAGGCAAAGCGCCTCGGCACGGATTACCCCCTCAGCTTTGCCGACGCCGCCCTCGAATTCAGAAGCGGCAATCCGCGCCCCTGCGGCACGCCGGATGAGATCCTCGCGCAGGGCCTGAAATTCTATTCCGAGCTCTCTCCCGAGTCGGGCGAGTTCTTCTCCCAGATGCTCGACGGCGAGCTGCTCGACGTGCTCTCCACCGAGGGCAAGGCGGGCGGAGGCTACTGCACGAGCCTGCACGATTACGAGATGCCGTTCATTTTCGCCAACTTCAACGGCACCCAGCACGACGTTGAGGTCGTCACCCATGAGGCAGGCCATGCCTTTGCCGACTGGATGAACCGCAAACGCATACCCATAGATTATATCTGGCCGAGCCTCGAGGGCTGCGAGGTACACTCCATGTCGATGGAGTTCTTCGCGTGGCCGTGGGCGGAGGGCTTCTTCGGAGCCGATACCCGCAAGTTCTATTACAGCCACCTTTCCGGAGCACTTCAGTTCATTCCTTATGGAACAATGGTTGACCATTTCCAGCACATTGTTTATGAGAAACCGGAAATGACTCCAGCAGAAAGACATGGTGTATGGAAAGAACTTTTAGGAATCTATATGCCTTGGATGAAACTTGTTGGAGATATCCCATTCTATTCCGAAGGTGAAGGCTGGCAGAGACAGCACCATATTTATTCCTTCCCATTCTATTACATTGATTATTGTCTTGCGCAGACCGTATCTCTTGAATTCTGGGCAATGATCCAGGACGACCTTAAGAATGCCTGGGAACATTATATGGCTTATACAAAGCAGGGCGGAAGTAAAGTATTCACAG
>JAZQQE010000117.1:0-4824 GCA_045628845.1 Oscillospiraceae bacterium | reverse complement strand
GGACTTGGCAGACGTGAGTTCGAGCAGGCGCATCCCGCGCGGAAGAGCGATATTCACTGCGTCGCCGCCTTTCCTGTGGATTCGGCGAGCAGACCGCGCGCCTCCTCGTCCGTGAGCTCGTAGCCCCACAGGAGGCGGAATATCCTCTGCGCGGTCTCCGTCATGTCATAGTCGTAGATATCGGGATAGACGAGCGCGCCGAGCCACCACACGCCGAGCAGGGTGTTGACGGAGGGCGGCGTGCCCATCCAGTTGTACGGTCTGTCGGGGATGAGATAGTACGCGCCGTTTTTGACGGCGGTCAGCCCGCTCCATTCGGGACTCGTGCCGATCTCACCGTAGGGCGCCTCGGGCGAGAATACGATGACGTCGGGGTCGAAGAGATAAAGCTGCTCCATGTTGATGGGATTGCCGCCGTTCTTGCCGCTCACGTCGGGCACGACGACGGCGTTTTCCGCGCCTATGATATCGAGCACCTGTGCGTGGAAGGAGCCGCGCGCGTTGGTGTTGAGTCCGCCCGCGCCGCCCGTGTACATGACGCTGACGGGGTCCGTTATCTTCGCGCGGCCCGCTTCGGCCATTGAGAGCGTCTCCTCGACGAAAGCTGCGAGCTCCTCGCCCCGTTCGGGCCTGCCGAGAAGCTCCCCGAGCGTGCGGAAGGCGCCGGCCATATTCGCGAGGTCGGCGGCGATGAATATGCAGGGGATGCCCGTCTGCTCCGTGAGCGAGTCAAGGCTTTCCGCGACGTCGCCCTTGGCCTCTCCGAGGTCGATTATGACCTCGGGCGCGGCGCTGAGCAGGGTCTCGAGATTCATAGTGCTCTTGCCGCCGTAGAGCTGGCCCGTCGAGGGCAGGGAGGCGACGGGCAGGTAGGGACTGCGCGCGGGGTCGGGCGTCTCCGCGACGGTGACGAGCAGGTCGGGCGCGATGATGGAAAGGATCATCGTCGCGACGCCGCCGGAGGGCGAAACGCGAGTTATATTTTTCGGGAGGTTTACCGTGCGCCCGCAGGAATCCGTGAAGCTGACCGTCCCGCTTTTCGCGGGCGCGGCGGCGCAGCCTGCGGCGGAGACGAGGAGCGTGAGCGCGAGGAGCAGGGAAATAAGTCTTTTCATCGGTCAGTCATTCCTTTCGTAGGGGACCGATACGGAGAAGCGCCCGTCGGCGGTGTCGAGCGTGTGCACGCCGACGCGGACTCCGTAAATTTCGTTCAGGCAGTCCTCCGTGAGAGCCTCGGAGGGCTTCCCGTCGGCGATGAGCGTGCCGCCCTTGAGCACGAGCACGCGGCTCGCGTGGCGGAACGCCTGATTCGGGTCGTGCGTTGAGAAGATGACGGTGTAGCCGCGCTCTGCGAGCTCCGCGATGCGGCGCATGACGCGGAAGCTGTTCCCATAGTCGAGATTGGCGGTCGGCTCGTCCATGATGAGCAGCCTCCCATTCTGCACGAGCGCGCGGGCGAGCAGGGCGAGCTGGCGCTCGCCGCCGGAGACGTTCTCGCAGCTTCTGTCCGCGAGGTGCTCTATGCCGAGCTCACGAAGGGTGCCGAGGGCAAGCTCCGTCTCGCGCTGCCCCGGTGCGGAGAGTATACCCAGATTCGGCGCGGTACCCATCAGCACACATTCGAGGACGGTGCAGCCGAGTCCCGGCGTTGCGGCCTGCGGGATGTACGCGACCTCGCGCGCAGCTTCCGCGCGTGTGAGAGAGCGCACGTCGCGCCCGTTCACATTTACGGTACCGCCGCGCGGGCGGAGCAGGCCGAGCAGGCAGCGGAAGAGCGTGCTCTTGCCGACGCCGTTCGGCCCGAGCAGGGCGATGAGCTCGCCGTCTCCCGCGGAGAAGCTCACCGAGCGGAGGACGTCGGAGGCGCCGTAGCCGAAGGAGAGGTCATTTATCTCTATCACGCCTTGCACCTCCCGTCACGATGAGATAGAGGAAGAGCGGCGCGCCGATGAAGGAGGTGAGGATCCCGAGCGGGATCTCGCTGACGGCGGCCGTGCGCGCGACGTCGTCCACGACGATGAGGAACGACGCGCCCATAAGTACCGAGGCGGGCATGAGAGCCCTGTGATCCGAGCCGAACATCATGCGGCAGAAATGCGGTATCACGAGCCCGACCCAGCCTATCATGCCGGAGACGGCGACGCTTGCCGAGGTCATCAGCGTCGCGCAGACTATGACGACGGCGCGGAGCCGCGTCGTGTTTACGCCCATGCTGCGCGCCTCGTCGTCTGTGACGGTGAGCAGGTTCATGCGCCAGCTCAGTATGAGCAGGGGAACGAGCCCTATCACGACCGGCACGGCGCAAAAGAGCATATCGCGCGTTTTGACGGAGGCGAGCGAGCCCATGAGCCAGTACGTGATGGCGGGGAGCTGGTCCGCCGTGTCGGCGACGAGCTTTATAAGCGAGGTGCACGCCGTGAAGAGCGAGCTTATCATGACGCCGGAGAGCACCATCGCGAGCGTCTGGTTGAGCTTCGACAGCCGCCCTATGAGGTACGCAAGAAGCACGGCGGTGAGTCCGAACACGAAGGCCATGACGGAGATGCCGAAATAGCCCGCCGAGAGCAGTATGCCGAGCGCCGCGCCAAAGCCCGCGCCGGTCGACGCGCCGAGTATGTCGGGGGAGACCATCGGATTGCGGAACATGCCCTGATACGCCGTCCCCGCCGCGCCGAGCGCCGCGCCTATGAGCGCCGCGGCGACGATGCGCGGCAGCCTGATGCGCACGAGCACCGTGACGAGAGTGGCGAGCTCCGCCTCGTCGCCCTCGCGCAGGGCGCGCAGGAGCGCGCCCGGAGTCGCCGAATAGCGCCCGAGCAGGAACGAAGCGAAGAATACGATCATGAATATCGCCCCGAGGAGAGCGAATTTCCATCCTTTTTTCATTTGGACCCCCGAAAAAGAAAAGAGTGGTCTGCGAAAAAGTACGCAGACCGCCCGGTATGACAAGTGCCGGCGGGATACTGCTTCCTTCTCCAACAGGGAAAGCAGAGCCGTTTCCAACTCTGCTCCGGGAGCGGATCTCTCCGCTCCGGCCGGACGGTCGTAGGCACAGCCCGTAGACCGAAGGGCTCGGAAACATATTATTGAGCTGACCAAATCATATCATACGGAAAACGGGGGTGTCAAGCACCAAATGGCCGATTGCAAAAAGGGGCGGCGGGTGGTAAAATGACCGTATATGTATTATTGGGGGACTGTGACTTGCCGCAGCTTGACGTCATATCGGGCGAGGAGCTCGAAAGACAGCGTGAAATAATGGCGGAGATAGCCCGCGCCAACGAGGGGAAGCATCTGCTCGCCCTCGTGGACACCTACGGGTGCCAGCAGAACGAGGCGGACAGCGAGCGCATACGCGGTATGCTTCGCCTCATGGGCTATGGCTTCACGCAGGACGAATTCGCCGCCGACCTCATCGTCGTAAATACCTGCGCCGTGCGTGAGCACGCCGAACAGCGCGTGCTCGGCAACGTCGGCGCGCTCAACCATACGAAGAAGGCAAAGCCCGGCCAGAAGATAGTGCTCTGCGGCTGCATGGTGCAGCAAAAGCACATGGCCGAGCGCATAAAGAGGTCCTTCCCGATAGTCGACCTCGTATTCGGCCCGCACGAGCTGTACAGATTCCCGGAGCTCATGAAGACGATGCTCACGCGCTCCAAGCGTGTCTTCGCCGTGCGCGACACGCCGGGCGAGTACGTCGAGGGCCTGCCCGTCGAGCGCAGCAGCGGGCTGAAAGCCTGGCTCAGCGTCATGTACGGCTGCAACAACTTCTGCTCGTACTGCGTCGTGCCCTACGTACGCGGGCGCGAGCGCAGCCGCAGCGCCGCCTGCGTCATCGAGGAGGCGCGCGCGCTGATAGATTCCGGAGTCAAGGACATCACGCTTCTCGGGCAGAACGTGAATTCGTACGGACACGACCTCGACGAGGGGCACGACTTCGCCTACCTCATCGAGCAGATAAACGCCATCCCGGGCGACTTCGTCATCCGCTTCATGACGAGCCACCCGAAGGACGCGACCGAGCGCCTTTTCAGGACCATGGCGGACTGCGAGAAGGCCGCCAAGCACATCCATCTCCCGTTCCAGTCCGGCAACGACGAGATACTCCGCGCCATGAACAGACACTACACGCGCGACGGATACCTCCGCCTCGTGGACAGGGCGCGCGAGCTCATGCCGGACATCTCGCTCACGAGCGACATCATCGTCGGCTTCCCGGGCGAGACGGACGAGCAGTTCGAGGACACGCTCGACCTCGTGCGCCGCGTGCGCTTCGACCTGCTGTTCACGTTCATTTTCTCTCCCCGCGTGGGGACGCCGGCGGCCTCCATGCCCGACCCCTTCACGCGCGAGCAGAAGCAGGCGCGCTTCGACCGCCTGCTCGAACTGCACAACGAGATATCCGCCGAGAAGCAGGCCGCGCACGTCGGCCGTGTGGAGCGGGTACTTATAGACGGCGGCGAAACGGGCCACCTCACTGCGCGCACGGGCGAAAACCGCCTCGTGCACATAAATGCGGACGCATCCCTCATAGGGCAGTTCCGCAACGTGCTCATAACCGACAGCACGACCTGGAGTCTCGACGGAAAGCTGGTGTAACGAATGCCCGACGCGGCAACACCCATGATGCAGCAGTACCTGCGGATAAAGGAGCAGGCCGGCGACTGCATACTGTTTTTCAGACTTGGCGACTTCTACGAGATGTTCAACGAGGACGCGCTCACGGCCTCCCGCGAGCTCGACCTCATGCTCACGACACGCGACCGCGGCAAGGAAAAGGACGAGCAGACGCCCATGTGCGGCGTCCCGTACCACAGCGCCGAG
>JAZQQE010000116.1:0-11892 GCA_045628845.1 Oscillospiraceae bacterium | reverse complement strand
TAGCCGCCGGTGTACTCCGCGGCCCGAGCTGCCTCGCGCGCCTCCTTCCACAGAGGAGCGGGGCAGAGCCCCCACCGCTCGGCGGCGAAGGTACGGTTGAGTCCCGGCGCGCGGTTTATCGCGGCGAGCGCCGCCTCGATGGCTATCGTGCCGCTCCCGCAGAACGGGTCGAGGAATATCTCGCGCCCCTTGAAGCGGGAGAGCTTGACGATGCCCGCCGCAAGAGTGTCGCGCAGGGGCGCGAGGTTCGCGTTCGGGCGCCAGCCGCGCTTGTGGAGACCCTCGCCGCTCGTGTCGAGGTAGATGGCGGCGGTGTCGCGCATGATGGAAAAGCGTATCTGATGCACGGGCCCGTCCTCGGGGAGCAGCGCTATGCCGTAGCGCGAGGCGAGGCGCACCGCGGCGGCCTTCTTGATTATCCTCTGGCAGTCGGGGATGCTGTGCAGCTTGCTGTCGAGCGACGAGCCGCGCACGGGGAATGCGTCGTTCCTTCCGATATAGTCCTCCCACGGGAGCGCTTTCACGCCCTCGAAGAGCATGTCGAAGGTGTCCGCGCGGAACTCTCCGAGCTTTATCATGACGCGCTCGGCGGTGCGCAGACAGAGGTTGGCGCGGACGATCTCGGCCTCGGAGCCCGTGAAGCTCACCTGACCGGTTCCGGCCGCGACGCCGTTGAAGCCCATATAGCGGAGCTCGTCGGCGACGAGCCCCTCCATGCCGAAGAGGCAGGAAGCGGTCAGGTCCATGAGTCAGCCTCCTGCTTAGTTGACATAATGCAACAATGCCAGTCGCTGTCCGTCCTGTGCGAGAGGACGGAGAGCCCTGCGGCGTCCGCCGCGGACTCTATCTCGGCCTGTCTGCCCTCGATGATGCCGGAACATATGAACAGTCCGTTTTCCGCAAGGAGCGAAGGTACTGCGGGGAGAAGTCCGAGAATGACGTCGGCGATGATGTTCGCGAGCACGAGGTCGAAGCCGCCTCCGGCAAAGTCCGCGACGTCTCCGCAGACGGCGGTGAAGCGGTCCGGCCCGATGCCGTTGAGCGCGGCGTTCCTGCAGGCGACGTCGGGCGCGAGCGGGTCTATGTCGATGCCGCGGGCACTCTTCGCGCCGAGGAGCACGGAGGCAATCGCGAGGATGCCGCTCCCGCAGCCGAGGTCGAGCACCTTTTCCGCGTGCGCGGCGGGTCCCTCGAGGGCCTCGAGGCACATCCGCGTCGTCGGGTGCGAGCCCGTGCCGAAGATGAGGCCGGGGTCGAGCCGGAGCGGGACTCTGTCCTCTCCGTCCTCGGGAGGGTCGAGCCAGTCGGGGATTATCATCAGCCTTTTTCCAACGGGCATCGGCTGATAGTACTGCTGCCAGCCGTACTCCCAGTCCTCGCTGCGGACCTCCGAGCACGAGGTCTCCCAGCCCGCGTCCGCAAGGGCGCGTTCGAACACGGCGGCACGAAGTCTGCCGTCCTCGTCCGCGGGCAGATAGAAGGTGACGAGCGAGCGGTCGAGCTCGGCTCCGTCGGCGTGAGAATCCCAGTAGGGCTCGCTCTCTGCGAGGATGTCGGCGAATTCGCTGCCGTCCTCGATGACAAGCTCGGTCATTCCGAGCGCGGCGAGAAAGTCCGTGAGCTCCGCGACCTTCCCGTGCGCTTCGATCTTTATTTCAAGGTATTGCATTTTTATCCTCCGGAGTTATCTGTCCGTGAGCTTCGCGGCGAGGTCGAGGCCGAGGCAGGCCCTGCGAAGCATGTCGAGAGCCTCGCTCGCCGCGCACAGACGTACGCGGTCGCGGTCGAAGCGGGAGAGTGTGAGATGACGCAGGTAGGTGTGCTCTCCGTCCGTCAGCGCGACGTATACCGTCCCGACGGGGACGTCCGAGCCGTCGCCGTCCGGGCCCGCGAGCCCGGTTATTCCGATCGCGTAGTCCGAGCCGTAGTACGCGCGAGCGGCGCGGGCCATCTCGCAGGCCGTCTCGCCGCTGACTATGCCGAAGCCCTCCATTATTTCGCGGGATACGCCGATGAGGCTTTTCGCCGCCTCCGTGTAGGTGACGCTGCCGCCGATGAAGACGGAGGACGCGCCGGAGACGTCGGTGATGCGCTTGGCGACGAGTCCGCCCGTGCAGGACTCGGCGCACGCGAAGGTGCGCCCGGAGGCCTTCAGCGCTCTTACGCATACCTGCTCGAGAGAGTCGACGTCCACGCCGTAGGCGTAGTCGCCGAGAATACTGAGGAGCTTTTCGAGATGCGGCCCCATCATGGCCTCGCACTCGGCCTCGGAGCCGGCCTTCGCGGTGAGCCGCAGGCTCATCTCCGCGGTCGCGGCGTATGGCGCGAGGGTCGGATTCGTCATTTCGAGCATGAGCGGGCGGAGCTGCTGCTCGACGGCGGATTCACCGAGCCCGAACACCCTTATCGTGTGTGAGAGTATGCGGGAGTCGGAGAGCGCAGCGAGGTAGGGCACGGCTCCCGAGCGGAGCATCGCGCGGCACTCGCGCGGAGGCCCGGGAAGCATGAGGACGTGCACGCCGTCCGCGAAAAAGCCGCAGCCGGGCGCCGTCCCGCAGGAATTTTCGAAGACCGTGCAGCCCTCGGGCAGCCACGCCTGGATGAGGTTGTTCTCCGTCATCCCGACGTGGAGCGTCCCGCGGAAGAAGGAACGCATCTTCGCAGCCTCCTCCTCATGGAAGACGAGCTTCCTGCCGAAGAAGTCGGCGATGGTCTGCTTGGTAAGGTCGTCGTAGGTGGGCCCGAGCCCGCCGGTCGTGATGATGATATCCGAGCGCTTCGCGGCCGTTTCGAGGACGCCGCGGAGCCTGCCGTCGTTGTCGCCGACGACCGTATGGTAGAAGACGTCGATGCCGAGCTCGCTGAGCGCCTCGGAGACGTCCTTCGCGTCAATGTTCGCCACGCCGCCGAGCAGGAGCTCGGTGCCGACGGAGATGATCTCGGCCTTCATTGAGAACTCTTCCTTTTAATATTGGATTTTTACGCGCTCGGTGTTCGCCGCGGCTTCGGCGATGAGCGCGTCTATATCGAGCACGGATTCCGCCGCGATGACGTCCTCGAGCTTCGGCTGAGTCTTCGGGTGACGCGGCGTGAATACGGTGCAGCAGTCCTCGTAGGGGAGAATGGAGGTGTCGAACGTGCCGATGAAGCGGGCGCGGTCGATTATCTCCGTCTTGTCCATGCCTATGAGCGGACGGAGCACCGGAAGAGAGCAGACGTCCTCCGTGACGCGCAGGGCGGCCATCGTCTGGCTCGCGACCTGCCCGAGGTTTTCACCCGTGACGAGAGCGCCGCAGCCGTTGAGGAGCGCGACGCGCTCAGCCAGACGCATCATGAAGCGGCGCATGATGAGCGTGAAGTATTCCTCCGGGCATTTGAGCCTTATCTGTTCCTGTATCTCCGTGAACGGGATGACCTCGACCATCAGCTTGCCGCACCACGGGAGAAGTATGCGCGCAAGCTCGAGGACCTTGCGCTTGGCGGCCTCCGAGGTGTACGGAGGCGAGAAAAAGTGCACGGGGATTATCTCGACGCCGCGGCGCGCCGTCATCCACGTGGAGACGGGGCTGTCTATGCCGCCGGAGAGGAGGCTGACAGCGCGCCCGCAGGTGCCGACGGGAAGCCCGCCCGCGCCGGGGTCGCCGCCCGCGTGTACGTAGGCCGCGAGATCGCGAACCTCGACGTTGACGGTTATCTCCGGGTCGTGTACGTCGACAGTGAGGTTCGGGAAAGCGTCGTCAAGCTCTCCGCCGACGTACTGGGAGAGCTGTATCGAGGTCATGGGGAAGCTCTTGTCGGAGCGCTTGGATTCGACCTTGAAGCTGTGCGCGGCGCGCAGGGTGTCGGCAAGGTAATCCTTCGCGACGGCGACGATGCCGTCGGGATCCTTCGGCGCGGCGGCGGCGCGCGACACGGAGGTCACGCCGAAAACCGTCTTCATGGCGTCGAGAGCGCCTTCCATGTCGCACTCGCCCTGCGGCTCTATATATACCGTGGACTGCATGCAGTACACGTTCCATTCGCCGAAGCTCTTCAGCCGCCTGTTCACGTTGGCGACGAGCTTCTGCTCGAAAATACGCTTGTTGAGTCCCTTGAGGACCATTTCACCCTGTTTAAGAAGAATAATGTCGTTCATCTGACCACCTCAACGTTATTGGATTGATTTTATGCCCGACAGGAAAGAATGTCAATCTCAACGCACATAAGGCGGCGGGATCTTTCATAACATCCAACAGAATATGAAACGGAGTGATGTGTATGAAGAAGCATATCCGCATCGCGGCCATGACGGCGGCCGCCGCGCTGCTCCTCGCCGTGCCGGCGCAGTGCGACGAGCCATTCGACGAAAACGAGTGGGCGGCGGTGCCTGCGCTCGCGGAGGTGTCGGACATCTCCCTCGCCGTGCCGTCGGCGATACTCATGGAGCGGGAGACGGGGACGGTCATCTATGAGCTCAACGCGCATGAGCGCCGCGAGCCCGCGAGCGTAACGAAGGTGATGACCCTCCTGCTCGTCGTGGAGGCCATAGACGGCGGCAGGCTGTCGCTCGACGATACGGTCACGGCGAGCGCCTACGCCTCCGGCATGGGCGGCTCGCAGATATTTCTGAAAGAAAACGAGCAGATGAGCGTCGGAGACATGATAAAATCCGTTGCCGTGTCGAGCGCCAACGACGCCGCCGTCGCGCTCGCAGAGCACGTCGCGGGGAGCGAGGAGGCCTTCGTAGCACGCATGAACGCCCGCGCCGCGGAGCTCGGAATGAACGACACGGTGTTCGCTAACTGCACGGGACTCCCGACGGAGGGCGAGCACCTCACCTCCGCGTGGGACATCGCGCTCATGTCGCGCGAGCTCATGCGGCACGACCTCATAAGGAACTACACCTCAATATGGACTGACACCGTGCGCGGCGGCGAGTTCGGACTCTCGAACACGAATAAGCTCATCCGCTTCTACGACGGCGCGACGGGACTCAAGACGGGCTTTACGCAGGAGGCGAAGTACTGCCTTTCCGCGACTGCGATGAGGGACGGCACGGAGTACATCGCCGTCATCATGGGCGCGGAGACGTCGGATATACGCTTTGAGAGCGCGAAGATACTCCTCAACTACGCCTTTGCAAATTACGCGCTGACGGAGGCCGTGCCGTCGGAGGCGATGGCGCCCGTGCCGGTCACGCTCGGCGCGGTGAAATTCGTACAGCCCATCATGGGGCGCGAGGATAAGCTGCTCATCGAAAAGGCGGAGCTTCCCGGCCTCGTGCGGACCGTGGAGCTCGAGCAGACGCTCGAAGCACCCGTCACGGCGGGTCAGCGCATCGGGACTCTGACGGTCAGCCGCGCCGACGGCTCCGTCGTCACGGAGGCCGCGATAGTCGCCGCCGACGCCGTGCCGCGCCTGACGTGGGGCCAGATATTCGTCAGATACCTCCGCACTCTCTGCTGCGTCCGTCCGGATTGACGAGGGGGCTTGTATAAATACGTGGGATGGGATAAACTAATGAGTGAGGTGATCTGATGATCTCATTTGATATCACCGCCGCGAAAATAGGCGGTGCGGAGCTCGACCGCGTAAGCGCGGAGCGCGCCGTGCCCGCTCTCTCGGCCCTGCGTGACGGCAGCGGCGCGGGCGGTGAGTTTTCAAAATGGTTCAGCCTGCCCGACGGTACGGGCGTGACGGCTGAAATAAAGGAAGAGGCACGCCGCATAACGGATATGTCGGAGGTGCTCGTCGTGGTGGGCGTAGGCGGCTCACAGCTCGGCGCGCAGGCCGTGACACAGCTGCTCGTGCCGGAGTATTCCGCGCCGAAGCTCGTGTTCGCGGGAAAGGATCTGTCGGCAAGGCGCACGGCGGAGCTCCTCGAATACCTTGCCGGGCGCGACTTCTCCGTGAACGTCGTCTCCAAATCCGGAACGACGACCGAGCCCGCCGTGATATTCAGGCTCCTGCTCGGCCTGCTCGAAAAGAAGTACGGCAGCCAAGCTTCCGAGCGCGTCACCGTGACGACCGACCCTGAAAAGGGAGCCCTGCTCGAAATGAGCCGCGCCTACGGCTGGCGGCGCTTCGAGATCCCGCAGGGCGTCGGCGGAAGATACAGCGTGCTGACTCCGGTCGGCCTCCTGCCCGCCGCGGTCTCGGGAATAGACCCGGACGCCCTGCTCGGGGGCGCGCTCGGGGAAAAGCTCCGCATGCTCCGCCTCGGCGCGGAGAGCCCGGAGCTGCGCTATGCGTCCGCCCGCCGAATCCTCGCCGCGAGAGGATGCAGGACGGAGCTCCTGTCCTTCTGGGAGCCCTGCATGAGGGGCTTCGGCGAGTGGTATAAGCAGCTTTTCGGAGAATCCGAGGGCAAGGACGGCAGGGGGATATTCCCCGCGAGTCTCGAAATGACGGCCGACCTCCACTCCATGGGCCAGTATATCCAGGACGGTCCGCGCGACATGATGGAGACTATGCTCTTCATATCCGGCGGAGCGCCGCATCTTCGCATTCCGGAGCGCCCGGACGACACCGACGGTCTCGGCTACCTCGCGGGCACGGAGCTTTCGGAGGTCGCCGACGACGTGCGCGCGGCCGTCGTGCGCGCCCACTGTGACGGCGGAGTGCCGGTCATGCAGGCGGCGGCCGACAGGCTCGACGCGGAGAACGCAGGCGCGATGATATGGTTCTTCGAGACGGCGTGCGCCGTGAGCGCGTATATGGACGGAGTCAACCCGTTCGACCAGCCGGGCGTTGAGGCCTACAAGAGGAATATGTACCGTCTTCTCGGAAGACCGGGATTTTGAGTTTATTTACAAAACTGCCGTTGAACAATTCCGGACTCTATGGTATGATATAGGCACATAAGCCAAATTATACAAGGAGCGTGGTTTACTTGGTCAAGGTTATGATGGGCCTGAAGGGCTCGGGAAAGACCAAAAGGCTGGTCGAACTGGTAAAAGAGGCTGTCGCGCAGGACAAGGGCAGCGTTTACTGCATAGAGAAGGACCGTTCCCTTACCTACGAGATACCCTATGAGGCGAGACTTATCTTCGCCAGCGATTACAGCATCGGTACTTTCGAGTTCCTGAAGGGTTTCATCAGCGGACTTCATGCCGGCAACTTCGACGTTACCCATGTGTTCGTGGATAATCTTTACAAGCTCGTTGACAGCAGAGATTCGACGGAGACGGAGGAATTCCTCGACTGGCTCGCCGCTCTTGCCGAGCGCGAGAACATCTCCTTCTTTATTACCATCAGTGAGGACATCGCGAAGGCCACTCCCGGAATAAAGAAGTACTTCGAATAATTTAAGAACGGATGGCAGGCGGGGTCTCGGCCCCGCCGCCGCTTTATAGATATGAAACTGCTTGTGACCGGCATCCCCGGCGCGGGAAAAAGTACGCTGATACGTGCTCTGACGGAGGCCTCCGGCAGGGAGCCGTACGGCTTTTATACCCGCAAGGGCGCGCCGATGCCTGATGGGCGCGTCCCCGTGTACATCTTCCCCGCGCGCGGGGAGGGAGAGCGGAGCATGGTCGGCGCCGTGTCCGAAAGGGGCGCGGAGCGCTTCCCGGAGGCGTTCGACGCCGCCGCGGAGGCTTATCTGCGCGCTGTCCCGGAGGGGTCTCTCGTCGTGATGGACGAGCTCGGGATCATGGAGAGCTGCGCGGAGCGCTTCAAAAGCGCCGTGCTCAGGGTGCTCTCCGGGCCGTACGACGTCATCGCCGCGGTCAAGCCCAAGCGGACGGAGTTCCTCGATGCGGTGCGCGCCGTGCCGGGAACGGAGATATATGAAGTGACGGCGGAAAACCGCTCCGCGCTCGCGGAGAAGCTCACCGCCGCCGTGAAGAGCGGAGGCTGATCCGGTGAAAAGGATACTCGACAGGATAATATCGGCTGACGGCCCCGTCATGCTCGTATCGGTGACGGCGGCCTCGGGCTCCGTGCCGAGAGGTGCGGGTGCGATGATGGCCGTGACGCCCGACGGAAGCTCCGTCGGCACGATAGGCGGCGGCAGCGTCGAATTTGAGGCGACGCGGCACGCCGTGCGCCTGCTCGCAGAGGGCAGGAGCGACAGCGTGAGCTACGTGCTCTCCAAGAGCGACGTCGCGGGCCTCGGCATGATATGCGGCGGCGACGTGACGGTGTATTTCCAGCTCATTACGAAAGAGTCCGACGAGCCCTTCCGCTATCTGCTCGAAGCGCTCGGGCGCGATTCGAGTGTGTGGCTCGTCCGAAAAAGGGTAAACGGGACGTTCGCGTCCACCGGCGTCTGGGAGGACGGGAAGCTCATCTTTGCGCCGGATATAGACCCGGAGGCGGTGCGCCCGCTGCTCAGGAGCAGGGCGATGCTGACGGAGGATCTCTACGTCGAGCCCGTATCCCTTGCGGGCTGCACGTATGTCTTCGGCGGCGGTCACGTCGCGCAGGAGCTCGTGCCCCTGCTGTCACACGTCGGCTTCCGCTGCATAGTATTCGAGGACAGAGCGGATTTCGCTCGCCCCGAGCTCTTCCCGGGCGTGTTCGATACCGTCCTCGGAGATTTCTCGAATATTGCCGAAAAGGTGACGCTCGGCCCTGCGGACAACGCTGTGATAATGACGCGCGGCCACGGCTTCGATTTCGAGGTCATCGCACAGATGCTCGCGACCCCCGCGGCATATATCGGCTGCATAGGAAGCAGAAAAAAGATAGCCGCGACGAAGGAACGCCTCTTTGCCGAAAAGGGCTTCACCGAGGCGGACTTTGCGCGTGTGCACACACCCATCGGCATAGAGATACTTGCCGAGACTCCCGCGGAGATAGCCGTGAGCATAGCCGCGGAGCTCATCAGATTCAGAGCGGAGAACTGCCGCGCGGGCAGGTAGACATAATGCACATCTGCCGCGCCGCCGTATCATATCCTATATAATTATAATGGTATGCCGGGTGCGGAGCGGGACGCATATCCTGCCCCGGCGGACGGATATCTTCGCGTATATAGTGCCGCGGGGACTACTGCCCTCCGCTCGCCTGCGGGGTCACGGCGGGGAGCCTCCTGCGGAAAAGTTTACATAAAACAAGAACGACGGAGAGATGGAGATGACGTTCGCGGAAGAGACGGAGCTGCTCGCGCGCAGCGGAGATACGGAAGCGGTGCTCGCGCGGTGTTCCGTCCTCGCAAGGACGTCTGACCCGGGCGGCATCCTTATCGCGCTGCTCGACGCGCGCGGCGGAGAGACGCTCACTCCACGGCAGTACCGCAGGATATGGCGGCTCGCCTCTGCCGAGCGGGAGCCGGCGAGGACCCGGCTGATGAACAGGCTTGCGGCGGTAAGACCGCGCTCGCCGCTCATTCCCCGCGCGGGCGCGCCGCGCCCCATACTCGTGACGGACGCTGCGGGGACGGCGTACTGTGACCCCGAAGTGACCGGGAGCGTGCGCGCGGGGGACAGACTCGTGCCCGTGCGCGAGCCGGAAAATCCTCACGACCCGCTTGCCGTCCGCCTCGATACGGAGGGCGGGGAGAAGGTCGGCTACGTGCCGCGGGCAGTCAATGCCGCCATCGCAGAGCTGCTCGACTCGGGCGTGGAGCTCGAATGTGCCGTGACGGTCGCCGAACAGGGGCGCAGAGCGCCGTATCTCACGGTCGCGATCACGGAGAAAATGTAAAAATTTGTCGGAATTTGCGAACGGTTTTTCTTGCAGGGCTTTCCGGACCGGTGTTAGGATGAGTGCACTTTTCATTTTCTTGACACGGGAGTGACGGAAGTGGCCGAAAAGGTACTGTACAAAACGTGCGAGAGCACGGGCGAATTCGGAAAAAGCTGGGGGATAGAGGCATACGTCTGCGTCGCGAGAGCAGAGGACGTCTCGCCTGACCGCGAGGCGGTGAGCGAGCTGTGCAGGCGCATGAACGAAAACGGGCTCGAGCTCGTACACATGATGGACGTCATCATGGATTTTCTTCCATGAAAAAATAAAAATACATAGGCGGGTCGTATTATGGAACTGGAACGCAGAATAGACGAATGGATAGACGGACATAAAGATGAGATGCTCGCGGATATGGCGGAGCTCATAACCGTGGACAGCGTCATCGGAGACGCGGAGCCGGGCGCGCCCTTCGGAAAAGGCCCCGCGAAGGCTCTCGACATGGCTCTCGCCATGAGCAGGAGGATGGGCTTCGAGACCGCCGACTACGGTCACGCCGTCGGCACGGCGACTCTCGGCGGCGGCGAGCGCAGACTCGACATGATCGCGCACCTCGACATCGTCGGCGTGGGCGACGGATGGGATACCGACCCCTTCGTGCTGACGGAAAAGGACGGCATACTCTACGGCCGCGGCGTCAGCGACGATAAGGGCCCCCTCGTCATAACGCTGTACGCCATGCGCTGCATAAAGGAGCTCGGCGCGCCTCTCGCAGGCTCGGCGAGGCTTCTCATGGGCACCGACGAGGAGTCCGGCATGGAGGACCTGCCGTACTACTACAACGTCGAGAAGAAGGCGCCCTACACCTTCTCGCCCGACTGCGATTTCCCCGTTTACAACGTCGAAAAGGGCCATATGCACGGCCACTTTGAGGGTCATTGGGACAAGGCTGACGTGCTGCCGCGCGTCGCCTCCTTCTCCGGAGGCTTCCGCTTCAACGTGCTTCCCGCGGACGCGGAGGCGATCATACTCGGCATAGACGAGGCCGCCGTGCGCGCCGTGTGCGAGAGGGAAGCGGAGAGACTGAAGGTGACGTACTCCGTGGAGCCCGCGGAGGGCGGCGTGAAGCTCTCCGTGTTCGGCCTTTCCTGCCACGCGAGCGTGCCCGAGTGCGGTGTGAACGGCATCACGACGCTCACGGAGCTCCTCTGCGCGCTCCCGCTTGCAGACTGCGCCTCGACGCGCGCCATCCTCTCCGTCGGAAAGCTCTTCCCCGCGTGCGACTGCCACGGCGAGTCCCTCGGCATCGACATGGAGGACGAGGCCTCCGGCAGGATATCCATGGTGCTCTCCATCATGAAGATGGACGAAAACGGCATCGACTGCACGCTCGACAGCCGTATGCCGATATGTGCAAACGAAGAAAACTGCGTCAAGCCCATGCTCGCGCTCCTCAGGAGCGGGGGCTTCGAGGCCGCCGCCGACGCGACGCCGCCTCACAACACTCCGGGCGAGGGCGAATTCGTGCGCTGCCTCCTGAAGAGATACGAGGAGGTCAGCGGATTTGAGGGAAAATGCTGCTACACCGGCGGCGGAACGTACGTCCACGACATCGAGGGCGGAGTTGCCTTCGGTCCGACGTTCCCGGGCTTCGAGTCGAACATACACGGCAACAACGAGTGCATGAGCGTTGAGGACGCGCTGAAGGCGGCGAAGATCTACGCCCGTGTCATAGCCGACATGTGCTCCTGAACGTCTGTATAACGACCGCAAAAATATCTGCATATTATGAATAAAGACGAAAGGACTTCACGATGACGGAGCCCTTTCGTCTTTCGTTTTATCAATTCGGCAAAAATCAGCATAAGACGACGCGGGATATTTGTTTAGTACAATGATTGACTGAAATTATGTATAGGTATATATTAAATAGAAAACCCGAAGAGCGACCGTCCTGCCATGCGGCGGTGAACGGCGTCAAGGAGGAATTCTTTTGGAGAATACATTGGGCGTCATCGAGAGGCTGAAAGACTCCGAGCTTCTCGCACAGATGACCGTCGGAGAGAAGCTGAGTGCCTCACTTATCATCATGGTGCTCGGACTTCTTACCTGCATCGTGGTCCTCGCGCTGATCATGGTGGTCATCAAGATCATGCACAAGATCATGGAGAGCAGCGAGGCAAAGGCCGCCGGGCGCTCTGTTTCGATAGTGACGAGTCCCCTCGCCGGAAGCGTAGTCTCGGCCGCGGCCGCCGCGGGAAAAGCCGCCGCGAAGGGTGA
>JAZQQE010000115.1:0-10195 GCA_045628845.1 Oscillospiraceae bacterium | reverse complement strand
CCTCCTTCAACCATGGAAAAATAGCCCGACCCCGCCCCCTTTGGCCCCCAGCTTCTTCAAAAAAGCCCGCCATGCATCAGCTTTGGCGGGCTTTTCGTTGATCGTTGCGGACGAAGATCCTCCGTTTCCGGATGCTTCTCGGCGCTCATGCGTTCAGTATGCCGGAGCGCTCGATGGTCTGCTTTGCCTTTTTGAGGCTGTCGTATGCTCCTGCGGGGAGCAGTCCGGCTGTCGTGCTCACTATTTCGGCATATCCTGCCCGATCACGGGAGAGGGAAACGGCGTTTTTGTGTCCGTATTCTTGTAGATATGGATATCATAATTCTTGTCAGACTCGGGAACGACGAAGTCAAAACCTCCGGTCACCTCGGCAAGTTCATCCTCCGTCAGCTCCGCGAGCTTCGCGCTGAGCGCTTTGACCTCTTCTCTGAGGGCTTTAAGTTCTTCCTTGGTCTTCATGGGCATCTCCTCCTCACTGTCACTTATTTTATTATAACACGCTCCGCCGTCTTTTCAACCATACAGGGACGGCAGTGCGGTCATTTCAGGGTGCCGGCGAGGACGTAGCCGTTTATGAGGAGGTGGCCGCCCGTGATGCCCACGGCGTTATCAAGGAGCAGCGACGCGATGGCGGCGGCGTCGGCATCCTCCGCGAAGAGGGCCGCCGCGGGAGCGTATGCCGCCTCGCCGTAGGCGAGTATCATGGCGTAGGTGCGCAGGAGCGCCGCGCCGCAGTAGGAAAACGTGAAGGAGAAGCCGTCCGCCGTCCCGGTCACCTCTCCGACGGAGCAGAGGTCGGCTATGGCGAGGCCCGCCTCGGCGCCCGTCATCGTGAGGTACTCCCCGCGCGCGGCCTCGGCGTCCTCAAGGGTATCGAACGTGCACTCGACGCTCACGGTGTCGCCGAGCATATCACGCGACGGGAAGCGCCGCGCGAAGAGCTCACGGTATCGCGCCGCCGCCTCTGCGGGGACGCAGGTATAGTCGTCGCGCCCCTTCATCGCGGCTATCGCCGCGCGGAGCTCATCGGAGCCCGCGACGGAGGCGGACATATCCCTGCCGTAGCGCACGAAGCCGCCGTCGGCGAACGGGAAGGAGTCGACGAAGAGATCGCCCTCGTCGAAGACGTTGAAGATGGTCTTATAGTCCCCGGCGTCGCCGAGGGTCACGCCCGGGGCGTTGAACGTATACGTATAGGGGACGGCGGAGCTCTCGCGCTCGAAGTACGCGCCGAGGATGTTCGCTATGCCGCCGCCGCGGGAGTGCCCCGTTATGAGGATGCGGTCAGGCAGGGCGGGGTCGCCCGTCCTCTCCATGTAGTCGAGGATATAGGCGAGCGCGCGCGAGGCGGCGACGTCCATGCCCTTGAAGAGCGCCGGGTCGGTGCGGTCGGGATGTTCGCCCGTCAGCTCACCGCACCCGGGGTCGAACGCGCTGCGCCACTCGCCCGCGGAGAAGCAGCCGCGCACGACGACGGCGTACACGTCGTATTTCCCGGCGAGGTGACCGACGGTGAGCGTCACGCTGTCGTCAACGTCCGTCGTCACGGCCGGGTCGGAGTAGGACTCGTAATGCTCCGTCTGCGTAAAGCCCACGGCGTCGAGGAGCGTGGTGAAGCCGTAATCGGCGGGGTCCGTCTCCGCGAGGAGGACGCGGTTCTGTCTGCCCTTGTCGAGGTCCTTGGCGCGGAAGTAGCTGTCCGCCGAGAGCAGGGCGCAAAACTGCGCGAGCCCGGGGTCGTAGCCGCTCTTCTTCGTAAGCCATCCGGCGTCGAAGCTGACGTCCGCGGCGATGGCGTCGTCCGCCGCGCCGCCGAATATCGAGCCCTCGACTGTCGCGGGCTTTTTGACTCCGCTCCCCGCGCACGCGGTGAGGCACACCGCGGTAAAGACGGCGAGCAGGAATACCGAAATCACTCTTTTCATGGGTGTACTCCGTCCTTTCGGATGATATCCCGCGCGCGGGGCGCGGGGCATAAAGACTCCCGGAGAGCTTCGCTTCCCCGGGAGCCTTGCTTTTCTCTTACTTCTGCTGGGGAGGTATCTCGACGAAGCCCGCGACGATGCGGCCGCGCAGGAGCGCGTAGAGCAGGAAGCGGCGCGCGTCGAAGAAGACCGTTTCGCCCGTCTCGGGGAGGCGGAGGAGGAAGCGCTTGTCGGCGGTCTTCACGCACTCGAGAGCGAACGTCACGGGATCGGCAAGGACCTCGGGCTCCTTCGGGGCCTTTTTCTCGCTCGCGAACGGGCTGTTGACGACGGGCTCGGGCGAGGGCTTCAGGGTCAGCGTCCCGTCCTTGAACAGGGCGGTGAGCACGTAGCCGGAGGCGAAGCCGAGGTCGCACTCCCAGCCCTCGAGGTCCTCGGGGATGACGGAGGCGCCGGCGGTCGTCTTTTCGGTGTCCACGGCGGTGAGGCTCTCGTCGGGCTGCTCCTCGATGAGGAGTATCCTTCCCGCGGCCTCCGCGAGGAACAGCTCGTTGTCGCACTTGACGGCGAGCTCTTCGCCGAACGTTACCTTGCTGCCGTCGGGCAGGACGGCGGTCCTTCCTATGAGCTCCTCGGTCGCAGGCAGGCCGTAGAGCGTGTTCTTTCCATCCTTGGAAGCGTAATCAAACAAGTTTTTTCCCATTTCAGTCACCTTTTCCTATTCTCAGCGGATGAACAGCGAGCTCTTCTTGGCAAGAACGTCGCTCGCATCGTGGAAAACGCCGAACGCGCCGAGGGTGTTGTTCCCGGTGCCGCCCTCGCTGTTGGAGCCGAAGGAACGGCCCACGTCGTGCATCTCATCGAGGTTGATGAGCACGAGTATGCTGTTGCCGTTGCCTATCTTCCTCGCCTTGACCGTTTCGAGCAGACCGACGAGATAGATGCGGTCGCGGATCTTTATCGGGGTGCAGTAGTCCTCGTAGGTGTCGCCGGGATCGACGTAGCGCTTGCACGTCGCGCTGCCGCCGCCGTAGCCGTTCTTGCCCTTGGCGACGCGGGCGAGGCCGCGCGCGGAGAACGCGACGCGGTAATAGTGCTCGGTCGCGTACACGTGGGCGATGTCGAAGTGGCCGTAGTTCCAGTCGATGGCCTTGCCCATGAGCTCGGTGGTGTAGCCGTGGCGGGTGCCGGATATCGTCCCGTGGGCGCGGAGTATCGCGCCGAACACGTAGTCGATGGTGGGGACGCCCGGATACTTCGGGTTCGTTCCGATGTGGCAGAGAGCCATCGTCACGAGGTCCTGAATGAGGTCAAGGACGAGCGTGATGCCCGTTCTGGGGCGCTCGTTGGGGTCTTCGAAGTTTACATAATAACATTTATCCGCGATCTTCAGGCAATCGTAGGCGTAATCCTTCTCCTCGCCCTCTACGCCGAAGGAGATGGTCTTGCGGTCCTTGAAGGTAAGGATGCGGTCATATCCGTCGTCGAAGACCAGCGTGAATTTTTTGCCGGTCAGCTCATAGACAAGCGGCGGACGGTAAACGGACAACATTCCGGTCTGCTGATTCGGATACATATTAAGACCTCCAATATTGATCACTTAGCCGGGGCAGGCTCTCCGCGCGGCGCGCGGCGGCCGTGATTTGATTGCAATTATTATACAGTTACCGGTCCGATATGTCAATCGACGCCCCGCGCTTTCTCCGCGGCGGATGCGCACTTGCGGGCGCGCACGAGGAGCATCATTGGCCTGCTCATCTCCTCCGGCATCGCCGCGCGCCATTCCTCCGGCGGCTCGGCCTCCCGCACGGCCTCGAGGACGAAGCCCGCGTCGAGCAGGCCACCGAGGATCTGCGTCAGCGTGTGGTGGTACTTCACGACGCGCTTTCCGAGGAACACCGTCTCCCGCTCGCCGGGATAGAAATAGTTTTCGACGGGCCACGTCCCGTCCTCCGCGAACTGCTGAGCGCGCCCCGCAGTAAAGGTCGGGTGCTCGATGTTGAAGAGGAAGACTCCGCCCGGTCTCAGCGTCCGGAAAACGCCGCGGTACACTGCGGCGAGGTCTTCAACGTAGTGCAGGGCGAGGTTCGAGAGCACGAGGTCGAACGCCTCCGGCGGGTACGGGTAGTCCTCGATGGCGCAGACGGAGTATGTGATCCCGCCTCCGCCGCTGCGCCGCCCGGCCTCCGCCGCCATGAGCCTGCTCCCGTCTATCCCGAGGACGGACGCCGCGCCGCGCTCCCTCGCGTACGCGCAGTGCCAGCCGTAGCCGCATCCGAGGTCGAGGACGGTCTTCCCTCGCACGTCCGGGAAGAGTTCTCTCATCATGTGCCACTCCCCCGCGCCGTCGAGGCCGCGCACGCTGCGCTCCATGCGCGCGTATTCATCGAAGAATTCTCTGTCGTCGTATCTGTTCTCCATGTCCGTCACCGTCCTTTTTTCTGATTTTATATCAGGCCGGCCGCGTTTTCAAGCGGGCGGAACGGGACGGCCATCTAAGGAGCTTTTCCTGCCGGAGCGGCAGAAAGCGATAAAAAAGGCCGCACCGGGCACGGTGCGGCCTTGAAGCCGGACTTACTTTTTCTTTTTCAGCGCCGCGGCGAATACCTTCGCGGAGGCGAGGATGTTCTGATGGTGCACCGCCGTCGCGTCGAAGCGGACCGTGTGGAACGCAAGCTGCATGATGGGCCCCGCGCCGAAGGCGCAGAGTATCGTGCCGATGCCGACCTTGCCGCCGAGCAGCCAGCCGACGAGGGTCACGAGCGAGAGCAGCGCTATGCTGACGGCGCCGATGGGGATCTTTTTCAGGCGCTTTTTCAGCCCGACGAGGAGAGTGTCGCGCGGCCCGCAGCCGAGCGAGGCGCGCATATAAGTAAACTGCGTGTAGCCTATGATGACGAGCCCGACTATCACCATCAGTATGCCCGACCACAGCTTCTGCGGGACGGGCACGACGTCTATGTAATTGAAAAAGTCCACGGACTTGCCGACGACGATGGCGTCTATTATCATCGCGATGCCGATGGGCTCGCGCAGCAGAACGTCCACGCTGAGCACGACGAACGAGACTATTATCGAGGCGGTGCCGTAGAGAATGCCGAACGTGTGGGAGAGTCCGAGATTGAATACGTCCCACGGCGCGGCGCCGAGGTCCGCGTGTATGGTCAGGTACACACCGAAGCCGTTGACGAAAAGGCTCACCGCCGCGATGAGCATATTCAGGAGTATCGCGCCGACGCTCCGGTTTTCAAAAAGCTTCATCTGTCTTCCAGCTTTCTTTTTCTGCCTGGGCACGTATTCTATCACTTCCGCGCGGACAATGCAACATCCGCATCCGTGAGCAAATATTGACAAACGGGGGCGGGGACGATACAATTTAATACATAAAAGCACCTGCGTCCGCGGGCGCGGGGAATTCTGTATCTGAGGTGAAATATATGCCCGTTTCCATCGAGATTCTCGAACCCAGAGGCGTCCTTGTCGACTCGAAGCGCGTGGGGCTCTCCGTGCCCCGCCCCGAAACGCTCGACGGCAAGACCATCGCCATGATGAGCATCAACATCCCCGGACGGTACGGCGCGAGCGCCGACCCCTTCTTTGACGTTCTGCAGCGCAGGCTGCAGGAGCGCTATCCCACGGCGAAGTTCCTCCGCATGGACTCCTTCGGGACCCCCGTCGCGCCCCCGAGCCGCGCGCTCGAGGTCGCTCAGCAGTGCGACGTGTGGATAGAGGGCATCAAGGACTCCCACTCCCAGGCGCGCCACGACGCGGGCGTCTGCATGGAGCAGGCAGGCCGCCCCGGCGTCAGCCTCAGCGTCGACGTGCTCGTGCGCGCGAAGCAGGCCAATCAGGACATAAACGGCATGCCCGCGGTCCGCGTAGCCGCCCTCCCCGCGACGGCCTACTGCGCCGCGAAGTACAACGACGAGGCCATGGAAAAGGTCGTCGACAGCTGCCTCGAGGACATCATCGCCAAGCTGACCGACCCCCTCACCGAGGAGGAGAAGCGCTCCTTTGACCTCGCCCCCGACTACGGTAACAAGGTCTTTGAGGGCGAGAGCTACGCCGAGGCGTACGAGAAGTTCCTCGAATTCTGCGACGAGAACCATATCGGCGACGGGCTCGCCCTCGTGCCCCCGACGCCGGAGGCCGTCGACTGGATGCTCACCGGCACGACCTATCCTCGCGACAAGGTCATCGGCGTCATGGAGCCGAAGCTCGGCTACGCCACCGTCGAGAAGATCGCCATAGCCTCCGTCATGGCGGGCGCGAAGCCCGAATGGCTCCCCGTCATCATGTCCATCATCGAGACTCTGACCGACCCGAACTTCAACCAGTTCCACATCGTCAACGAGATACTCCCCGCCATCTTCATCTCCGGCCCCATCGTCAAGGAGCTCGGGATAAACAACAAGGTCGGCTACCTCGCCCCCGGCTACCGCGCCAACAGCGCGATAGGCCGCGCCGTCCTCATGAGCATGATAACCATCGGCTGGCGCGACATGACCCTCTACGCCTCCCCCGGCGGCCCCGGCCGTCCCGCGGCGTACGCCAACATCTTCGTCGCCGAAAACCAGGACGACAGCCCGTGGGAATCCTGGGCCGAGCAGAACGGCTACGGCCCGGACGAGAGCGTCATCACGGCGTGCGAATTCGTCAACGAGACGCGCGGCCCCGCCGAAAGCCTCGGCTACGGCAGCATCCAGGAGCGCCTCGACACCGTCGCCGACCTATTCGGACGCAACTCCCCCATCTTCGGCAACTACGGCCTGCCGCGCTTTGCCAACGGCGTGCGCCACATGCTCGTCATGCACCCGACCCTCGCCCGCCAGATAGCTGATCTCGGCTACACCAAGCAGGGCTTCATCGACTACGTCTACAAGAAGAACGCCATCGACTACGACAAGATGACCGAGGACGAGCGAAAGGCCCTCTGCGCCGAGCTCGCCAAGGACAACGCCGTCGGCCGCATGGCCCTCACGCCCGCAGACGTCAAGCCCGGCCTGCGCCGCGAGCCGTTCAGCCAGCCCGAGCACCTGATGGTCTTCGTCGCGGGCGCGGGCTCCGGCAACACGAACCTCTACGAGACGACCTCCGGCTCCTCCTCCGGCTTCATCGGCAGCGTCTCCAAGCCCTGGATGACGAAGGTCATCCACGGTGCGGCGCTCACGAAGTACGGCAGATAAGGCGGGATATCCCCAATGACAGGCCCGGCCCGTGACCTCGGTCACAGGCCGGGCTTTGGCACACTGCCGTAAGGCGGACGACTGAGGGGTTTCTTCTTCGCTCCCTGCCGTCCTGCCGTAGGGGAGGGGCTTGCCCCTCCCGAAAAACAGCCGGAGCACGCGGGAGGGACAAGCCCCTCCCCTACGACGCTGTCCCTCGCATTTTTGCCCTTGCGCATGCGCGGGAAATGCGGCTATAATGAGCATCGTCGAAACAATCATATAACAGATTGTTTCGACTCTCGATAGTCATTATAATAAGTAATTACGGGCTTCACGGAAAGCGGGGGACGTAAATTGAAGGAAAAAACGGATTACCGCGACCTGACGACGGGCCGCATCGGCGCCAAGCTCATACGCTTCGCCCTGCCCGTCATCGCGGCAAACCTTCTGCAGGCGCTCTACAACCTCGTCGACATGGCCATCGTCGGGCACTACGACCTCGCGGCCGGCATGTCGGCGGTCAACCTCGGCGGCGCGATAACGCAGATACTCGTCGTCATCGCCATGGGCATGACTAACGGCGGCAGCGTCGTGATCGGCCAGCTCCTCGGCGGCAAGCGCCGCGACGACGCCGAGCGCGCGGCGGGCAGCGTTTTCAGCATGCTCTTCCTGCTGGCGGTCGTGCTGACGACGGCAACGCTCATCCTCCGCGTACCGCTCCTGCACGCGATGAACACGACTCCCGCCGCCTTCGACGGCGCGGTGGACTACCTGACTATCTGCGCCGCGGGCACCGTCGTCGTCTACATATACAACGCAAACAGCGCGATACTGCGCGCCGCGGGCGAATCCATGCAGCCGCTCATCGCCGTCGCCGTCTGCGCGGTGCTGAACTTCGCGCTCGATATGCTCTTCGTCGGAAGGCTCGGCATGGGCCCGGCGGGCGCGGCGTACGCGACGATAATCGCGCAGCTCGTAAGCGCCGTCATCACGACGCTCTTCGTCAAACGGCTCGGCCTCATACGCTTTCGTCCGAGCTACTTCCGCATAGAAAAGCGCTTCGTGCGCTCGATGCTGAAAATAGCGCTGCCCAACTGCGTGCAGCTCGTCCTCGTCGCGCTCTCCTTCGCGTTCGTAAATTCGCTCATCAACCGCTTCGACACCGTCGCCTCGGCGGCGGCGGGCGCGGTCTCCAAGCTCGGCAACTTCGCGCAGCTCCCCCCGCAGGCGATAATGTCCGCGCTGATGGCGCTCACGGCGCAGAATCTCGGCGCGAACAACATCCCGAACATAAAGCGCGGCTTCCGCGCGGGCGCGGGCGTCGGCATAGGCGTGACGGTCGTGATATGCATACTGATCTGGAGCATGCCGGAAAGGCTCATCGGGCTCATGACGGCGGACGAAGCCGTGCCCGGGGTCGGAGCGCCGTTTTTCCGCTGGGTCGCGGTGTCGTATATATGCGAGAGCATACTCTTCGTCCTCTACGGAGTCCTCATGGGCGCGGGGTACACGAACATCACGCTCGCGTGCGGCGCGCTCTCCTCGATAGTCCTGCGCTACACGATAGCGTGGCTTACCGTGCGCTTTACGGACTGGGGCTTCCCCGGCATCGGCGTCGCCTACGCGCTCGCGGCCTGCGGCGCGATGCTCGTCGCGCTCATATTCTACCTCTCCGGGCGATGGACGAAGCCCCGCGTCCGCGTGTGACGCGGCGGGAGTTTTTTCTGCTCGGAGCGTTGACACCTGCGCATATAGTATATTATAATGAGCATCAAATGTTGAAACGCCTTATGGCGTTTTAATAAGCCTCATTTGAGGCTTATGCAAAGGAAAATCGCAAGCGATTTGACTTTGCACGATGCTCATTGCAATGACTATCGTCGATTTTTCTCTGAAAAATCGACACCAAATCGTAGATTTGTCGTCGAAACAATCTTATAACAGATTGTTTCGACTCCCGATAGTCATTATAATGAAATAACTGTGCGCCGCGGATGTCCGCGAGAGCGCACCGTCACCGTTTTTTCCGGAGGTCAGGCGATACTATGAGCAATCCTTACAAGACCCGAATCGGCGGCGCGACCGTCACCGTTTTCGTCCCCTACGACTGCCAGAACCACTGCCCGTTCTGCATCAATAAGCAGGAATACGCCGACTGCTCCGGCTTTTCCCTCGAGAAGATAATCGAGAGCATCCGCATCATGGACGGCATCACGCCCTACTGCGACTTCGTCTTCTCCGGCGGCGAGCCCATGGCCGACCTCGACGCCCTCCAGCAGATGCTCGACGCCGTGCCCCGCACGCACAAGATATACGTCAACACGACCTTCCCCTGCCAGGAGCGCACGAGCTTCGACGAGATGATCGCCTTCACCGAGCGCAACAAGAAGAAGATCACCTGCATGAACATCTCCCGCCACCTCGTCAAGTACGTCGAGGAATCGCCCGACGAGGTGCTCGGCCGCATCGCCTGCCGCACCCGCATAAACTGCGTGCTTTATAAGAAGTACCCGACCGACGACCTCCCTGCCTACGTCGAGCGCTTCATCCCCTACAACATCCCCATCCAGTTCCGCTACGACTACACCGCGACCACCCCGGAGAACCTCTATGAGGAGGAAAACGACTCCATCCTGCAGGATCTCAAGCAGAAATTCACCTACATGGGGCTCGACGGCTGCCGCATGCGCAACGGCTTCCACTTCCTCTACAAGGGGATGCACATGACGTACCACAAGACTCTCCCCTATTCGACGATAGTCGAGACGGACGAGTACGGCACGACCTACGACATCCTTTACGACATCATCATCAAGCAGAACGGCGACATCCACAGCGACTGGACCGGCGTCCCGATGGACGTCGAGGCCTACCGCAACGTCGTGTACGAGCCGTACGACCTGCGCGTCATAAACGGCACGATAGATTTCTGAACGAGAGAAGAGAGCTTCCGCGGAAGCTCTCTTTTTTTCGTTTATTGCCGGAGCTTTCGGGAGGGGCAAGCCCCTCCCTTACGGTCCTGCTCGCGGAGCTCGGTCTTACAACCCCTCAGTCTCCGCTTCGCCGCTTCGCTGACCCTTACACATGGGAGCCTATGGGAAC
>JAZQQE010000114.1:0-7986 GCA_045628845.1 Oscillospiraceae bacterium | reverse complement strand
AGCATATGCCCATCAATATGCACCCCGATGATTACTTTGTGGGCGATATGGGCAGCAAGAGCTGGGGCTCTGCCTCCGGCGGTATGTGGGCGTTCATGCCCATCGAGAAGACCTGGCCGATGGGCGAGGACGGGCTTTATCATGCGCCCGACGAGGATCCGCTTTACTCCCATCAGAAGCTCGCCATCTCCCCGGAGGAGCTGGAGCGCTTCCGCGATCTGAACAAGAAGCGCGCCGCGATGTGCAGCGGCATCCGCGCCGCGGAGGGGCTTCCCAAGGGCGCGAAGGAGTTCTTCGCGCTGCAGGCTTCGGACTACGGCAAGATCGGCGGCTTCCCCGTCATGCTCCCGCCCGGACATCTGACCCCCGGCTTCCAGAACATCCTTGCCAAGGGCTACGGCGCCATCCGCAAGCAGGCTCAGGACTGGGTCGACGAGCACCGCGGCAACATCATGGGTGACGCCGTCAAACGCTACCTCTTCTACTCCTCCGCCATCATCGCCTGCGACGCCGCCATCGCATACGTCCGCCGCACCGGTGACGCCTGCTTCGAGAAGGCCAAGACCGAGAAGGATCCCGCGAGAAAGGCCGAGCTCGAGCGCTACGGCGAGAGCCTGCACTGGATCAGCACCAATCCCGCCCGCACCTTCTGGGAGGCCACCGAGGCCGCGCTCCTCTATCAGTACCTGCTCCGTCTCGACGGTCTGGGCGCCATCTCCATGGGCCGCTTCGACCAGTACACCTACAGATGCTTCAAATCCGACATGGAAAAGGGCACTCTCACTCTGGACGAGGCTCAGGAGATCGTCGACGCCTTCTTCCTGAAAATCAACAACACCTGGCAGGGCGCTTCACAGTATATGTTCGAGATGATAGGCGCCAACACCTACATGCACACCAACATCGGCGGCGTCGACAGACAGGGCAACGACGCGACCAACGAGATTAGCTACATGGTCCTGCAGTCCATCGCCCGTCTGAAGATCCACGATCCCACGATCTCCCTGCGTATCGACAAGGACACCCCGAAGGACATCTGGGAGCTCGCCATCGAGACCTCCAAGATAGTCGGCGGCCTGCCCCTCTTCCAGAACGACGACGTCATCATCCCCGCCCTCATCCAGGAGATAGGCTATTCGCTCGAGGATGCCCGCGACTACGGCATCATGGGCTGCCAGGAGATAGTCGGACCCGGCATGGAGTACCCCTCCGCCAACGGCAACACCCCGCCCTATTCCAGCCTCAACTACGGCACGGTCTTCAACATGGCGATAAACGACGGCAAGAACCCGTTCAACGGCGAGCAGTGCTCCGTCCACACCGGCTTCCTCTATGAGATGAACTCCATCGAGGAAGTCCGCGAGGCCATGAGAAAGCTCGTGTTCTACCTCATAAAGCTGCAGGTCAGCGTCGATAACTACACCGAATACCTCCACCAGTACTGGAACACCGAGAACATCCTCTCGCTGAGCATGGCCGACTGCATGGAGAAGGGCATGGATGCCTCCTGGGGCGGCTGCCGCTACAACTCCTACGGCGGCACGGCCACCGGCCTCGCCACCATCGCCGACTGCCTCACCACCATCAAGTACATGTGCTTCGATAAGAAGCTCTGCACCACCCGTGAGCCCTACGATGCCGACATGGCCAACTGGGAGGGCTACGAGCCTCTCCGTCAGCGCATCCTCTCCGAGGTCCCGCACTACGGCAACGGCGATCCTTATGCCGACATGGAGATGGTCTGGATGACCGAGACCTATTACGCAGCCTGCCAGGAGTGCCACTCCATGCGCTGCAAGGTCTACAAGTGCGGCATGTACGGCGCTTCCGACCACGTCACTCAGGGCTACACCACCTGGGCTACCCCCGACGGACGCTTCACCGGCGAGCCCATCGCCGACGCGAGCTCCCCGGCGCAGGGACGCGATATGTGCGGCCCGACCGGCGTCTTCGAATCCAGCGTCACGTGGGATCACCACCACTTCATCGACGGTCTCGCCGTCAACCTCAAGATCCATCCGAACGCCATCGCCGGCAAGGACGGCCTTGATAAGCTCATCGACATGACGAGGACCTACTTCGATAACGGCGGCATGGAAGTCCAGTACAACATAGTCTCCGCCGACGTCCTGCGCGCCGCGCAGGCCAACCCCGAGGAGTACAAGGACCTCATCGTCCGCATTGCGGGCTACTCCGCATACTTCGTCGAGCTCAGCAGAGACTGCCAGAACGACCTCATCAGACGTCACGACCACATGGTCTGATAATGACTATCGAAAGTCGAAACAGTCTGTTATAAGACTGTTTCGACAACGAATCTACGATTGGTTGTCGTTTTTCCAAAGGAAAATCGACGATAGTCATTGCAATAATCATCGTGCAAAGGTAAATCGTTTTCGATTTACCTTTGCATAAGCCTCAAATGAGGCTTGTTGAAACGCCATAAGGCGTTTCAACATACGATGATCATTATAAGCACAGACTCCGGGAGGGAGCAGTGAAAACTGCTCCCTCCTTTTTTATGGCGTATATTGACATTTCCCCGCGGTCATGCTACCCTTTATATGAACACGTTCATTTAATTTGCTGGAGGTGATGCGTACGCCGAAGATAATCGAAAATCTGCGGGACAGGCTGCTCGAGGAGGCCCGCAGGCAGATAGAGGCAAACGGCGGCGCCGCGCTCAATATCCGCGTCGCGGCGAAAAGCTGCGGCGTCGGAGTCGGCACGGTATACAACTACTTCCCCTCGAAGGACGCGCTCGTTGCCGCCGTTCTGGCGGAGGACTGGCTCGCCCGGCTCGACCGCATACGTGCCTGCGCACTTGAATGCGGCTCTGCCGAGGGCGCGGCGCGCGCCATGCACGCGGAGCTCTCGCAGTTTGCCGAACGGTGGGGTGCCGTCTTCGCCTCATCGAAGATGACCGCGCCGCCGAAGCAGTACCACGTCCTGCTCCGCGGCCAGCTCGCGGACGTTCTTCTGCCCTTCTGCGGCGGCGAGTTCCGCGCGCAGTTTGCGGCCGAAGCGCTTCTGACGTGGACAGTCGATGGCCGCGGCTTCGACGAGATATGGGAAATACTCGGCCCCGCCGCCGACCCGAACATATAAGGAGGAACAAGAATGTCAAGCTTTGAAAACCTGCGCGTGGTGGATAATTTCTATCAGACCTCGCTGTTTTTCCCCATGCCCACCGTCGTCATCAGTACTCTCTGCGAGGATGGCACGACCTCTCTCGGTCCGTACAGCCTCGTTCAGCCCTACTACATCGCGGGCAAGGACTACTACGCCATGCTCCTTTGCTGCCGCAACTCCTCAAACACCGCGCAGAACATCCTGCGCAACGGCAAGTGTGCCATCAACTTCGTCGATGACAAGCCCGCCACCTTCAAGGAATGCGTCAAGCTGAGCTGGCCCGGCGACAAGCCCGACGACAAGATGCCCAAGTGCAATTTCCGCCTCGAGACCAGTCAGATCGAGGAGGAGACCGGCGATAAGCGGCCCATGGTCGTCGCCGACGCCATCGAGGCCATCGAGTGCACGTGGATGCGCGCTCTTGACAACGCGCAGGACGACGCGCCCGGCGAGCTCAACGGCTACGAGCCGCCCTACCATGATTTCAACGGCATCACAAGCCAGTTCGGCGCGCATTTCATCCTCCGCATCGACCGCATACTCATGAAAAAGAAGTATTCCGACGCCATCATCAACGGCGTTCGCGCGCAGGACTTCCCGCCCCTCCCCGTCGACTACGGCTACCGCGACAGCAAGAACTTCTGGTTCCACCGCAGCCGCCGCATGAGAGCGGAGCTGCTCCCGATGCGTCAGGCGTCACTCGAATCCGTCCGCTACGCCGCCGACCGCGTCGACGACAAGGTGAAGTTCACCGACGACGCCCTGCAGACCGTGCTCAACGTGCCCCGCGTGTTCCTCCCGCTCGTGCTGAAGGGCTGCGTCGACTGGGCGAAGGAGAACGGTGTCGAGCTCATCACCGCCGAGCACATGAAGATCATCAACGACAAGCGCGCCGAGGAAAAGAAAAAGAAATAAACACGAAAGGACGCCCTGAAAACAGGGCGTCCTTCTTTTGTTGTGTAGGACTCAGCGGAACGTCTTTCTGACCTCGATGTAGTAGTGCGGCTCATCGAGGTCGAGTGTGACCGCGGTGACGCCGTTTTCGATGTCGAAGCCGAAGTTCTGCTGCAATATCTCTATCTCGTCGAAGCCGCTGACGGATGCGCCCTCGCGGGTGAAGTCAAGCTCCGAGCCGAGGCGGGTCGCCATGTCGTAGCCGTCCCTGCCCTTATCCTTCCCTATGAAATCACAGCTCTCGTCGCGGAGCATCGCCGCTTCGACCGTGACGGAGCCGCCCGCGGGTATCACCGTGCCGAACTCAAAATACAGCACGCGCCCGTGATAGGCGACGTCGCCGAAAAGCTCCTCGAGCATGCCGCTGTCATAGCGCTCGGCGGGTATCTCCCCGAGCTGGCCGTAGGAATACAGAAGCTCCGCCGTCAGGCCGAGATATATTTCCTTCATATCCTCCGGAGTTGGAACGGCGTTTCCGGAGGTGAGGCTCTCGTCGGCAAAATACGTTTCGCCGAGGTATTCTTCGAGCAGCCCGGAAACTATCTCGCCGAGCGTGCACTCATAGCGCGTCACGGTGCAGCCGAGGTCACCGAGCTCCTCTCCCTCGTCGCAGCCGCCGTCCATGTAGCCGAGGACGGTGTAGCTCTCAATATCGTCGCCCATGAATATCACGTAGCCGTCATCGGGCACACGGCGGTCCTCCCGGGCGTTGGGCCGGTACTCGATGCCGCCCTTGACGCGGGTGCAGAGGCCGGTGTCGTAGTCCATGGAGGCGCCGTTCATCCCGTAGCTGAACACGTACGTTTTTTCATGATCGACGGTGAATTGCATGCACAGAGACGGATTGTCGCATTCCGTGCCGCTGAAAACGAAATCGTGCAGTCTGTACACGGTGACGGGCACGTCCATGGACGGGAAGGCGTCGAACGCCGATGCGAGATATGCCCCGTCCGACAGGAGCGTTTGGTAGCCCTCGAAGCGGTCGAGCTGCGCCACGTTCAGGCTTCCCCCTCTGCCGGAGCCCCACGCGCCGGAGAATCCGCCCGTATACGGTCCCGCGTGCATCACGGGAGAGGCGGGCGCGCCGTCGACGGTTATCTCCGGGAAGTACCGGAGCTCGGACACCGTTCCGATGACGGGATAAAGGAGCGTTACCTCCCTGTCCTCCGGGGTCTCGTTCGTCAGGGTATAGGTATCCGTCACCATGACCTCGGTCGAGCTGGCCTCGTAGGAGCGCGTCTCGCCGTTTTCGAGCTCATAGGATTCGGTATGGCTGATATAGGGGCTGAAATCGAAATCCACGTCCCGCTCCGCCGTGATGCCGGAGGCGTCGCCGCTCACGGTCAGCGGCAGGACGGGGCCGACGTAATTCATGTAGATGAGGTCGCTGTCTCCTCCGCCGCCGGAGGTCGCTCCGAGGCGGCCGAGCAAAAACGCGCCGCCCGCCGTCACGAGCACGAGGCAAGCCGCCGCGGCGGCCGTCCACTTCGCCCAGCGCGGCATACCGCGCTTCTTCGCGGCGGCACCGGCAACAAGATCGTCGTCGATATCACCGATGGCGCGGAGCAGTCTTTCGCTCTTCATACGCATATCCCCTCCTTTTCGAGATGTTTTCTGAGCTGTGCACGCATGCGGAAAAGGATGGACGCGGCCTTGCTCTCGCTGATACCGTATGCCGCGGCGACGTCGCGGACGGAATACAGATACCAGTAGCGCCGGATGAAGATATTGCGCTTCTGCTCCGGCTGAGCGTGCAGAAAGCTATTGACAGCCTCGGTTATGGCCTCGTCCGAAGCGAGCCTGTCCGTCTCCGCGGGAGCGGGGATGCACTCTTCGAGCTCGCTGAGGGCGAGCTCCGTCTGCGAGCCGCCGCGCTTTTGGGCGGAATAGCGCTTCAAACGGTTGAGCGAGAGGTTTCTCGTGATCTTTCCGAGGAACGCGGCGAGGTCGTCGGGACGGTGCGGCGGCATCGAATCCCACGCGCCGAGCCACGTGTCGTTCACGCATTCCTCCGCATCCTCGTCGTTGGCGAGGATGTTGCGGGAGACGGTCCTGCAGTATGCGCCGTATTTCGCCGACGTTTCGGAGATGGCGGTCTCGTTCCTCTGCCAGTACAGGTCGATTATCTCGCTGTCCTTCATCGCGTCCTCCTTTCCCGATGCGCAAAAAGTCCTTTCACTCATATAGACAGCAAATCTGCGCTTATATTGCACTCACGCAGAAAATATCATGAAAATCCGCAAAAAACAAGCACCCACCAAAAGTGAGTGCTTGTATAATGGGCAGGTTATCTCTTTCCTTGCCTTAATAACGGTTTCTGTGGCTTATGGGTAACAAAAAAGGACCAAACTTTTTACGTTAGATCCTTTTGTCTTACTCAAAATTGCTAATTTTTTCTTTTATAGCTATGAAAACTCTTTTCAACCTTAGTAGTTGTATTGGTTTGACCCTTGTGATAAAATATTAATTATTATATTGTAACCGCATCAGCAGAAATCACCATATCAGAGAGGGATAAGAAATGAAGAGGAATTACGCAAAAATCACTTACATTTTTCTCGCCGTACTGATGCTTGTTTTTATGGTCACAGGGTGTGGAACAAGCACTACCGTATGTAAGCACGAGTGGAAAGATGCAACTTGCACACAACCTAAAGCCTGTGCCAAATGTGGTGAAACCGAGGGCGAAGCTCTTGGACACAAATGGGAAGATGCTACATGTACATCCGCAAAAACTTGTTCGGTATGTGGTGCCACCGAAGGTGAAGCTCTTGGACACATTGTTGCCGAGTATGAAGTAACATTAGAAGCAAAATGCACAACGGAAGGCGTTCGCAAAGGGACTTGTGCATTTTGCGGCGAAGAGATAACAGAACGCGTTCCTGCGACAGGAGAACATGATTTTTCCGATTGGAACATAACCGCCGAAGCAACATGCGCTTTAGACGGCAGTCAAGAACATACCTGTTCAATTTGCGGGGAAACTATCACTGAAATCATTCCCGCGACAGGAGATCATTCTTATTCTGAATGGAAGATTACTTCCGAGGCAACATGCACCGCTACAGGTAGTCAAGAGCGAACTTGCTCAGTCTGTGGAGAAACATTTACAGAATCAATCGATAAGTTTGATCATGTGGATGACAACAATTGGGTCGTTACTAAATCGCCTTCAACCACTTCTTCTGGTGAAAAATCCACACATTGTACTGTTTGCGGACAGGTTATGCAGACAGAATCATTTGATTTAAGCATGGAAGAAAAGAATGCTATTAGGAAGGCCGAGAGCTATCTTGACTTTATGGCATTTTCACGGAGTGGCCTTATTGATCAGCTTGAATTTGAAGGATTTAGCACAGAAGCTGCTACAGTTGCAGTTGATAGTATCGTTGTTGATTGGAACGAACAAGCTGCAAAAAAGGCGCAGAGTTACTTAGATTTTATGTCATTCTCAAAAAGCGGTCTTATTGATCAGCTTCTGTTCGAGGGCTTTACAAGAGAACAAGCTGAATATGGCGTTGCTGCAGTAGGGTATTAATTCGATTTTAAAGGCAGATGCATAAGCATCTGCCTTTAATTTTATACTACAAGCATAGTCATCATGTTACCATGACTGGCAACTGGGCCTCAAACCTTATGATACGGAATAAATGGGAATAAGCTTTGTCAAAGAGATTCAAAATGAAACAAAAGCACAAAGAGTTAAAAAACCATCTCTGCACGGGCTTCCCAAAGCGAGGAAGAAGGCAAGATTTCCCTTTTTTAACCCATTGTGGGTCCAAAAGCGAGTTTTCCCCTATGGTTAACCCATTAAAAAAGGGATAAAGAGCATCAAATTTCCTCAAACAGAAGCAGAAGTTCCAAAAAGAAAAAGCCCCGAAAACGTAGTGTTTTCGGGGC
>JAZQQE010000113.1:0-8331 GCA_045628845.1 Oscillospiraceae bacterium | reverse complement strand
GGCCGAGAAGGTCGGCGAGCTCGCGGTCAAGGGCCCGGGCCTCATGACCTGCTACTACAACGATGAGAAGGCGACCGCCGAGTCCCTCAAGGACGGCTGGCTGATGACGGGCGACATGGCCAAGTACGACGAGGACGGCTTCATCTACCTCGTCGACAGGAAAAAGGACGTCATCATCTCCGGCGGCGAAAACATCTACCCCGTCCAGATAGAGGACTTCCTGCGCACCAACGGCAAGATAAAGGACGTCGCCGTCATAGGCCGCCCGCACAAGCGCCTGGGCGAAATTCCCGCCGCGATAATCGAGCTCAAGGACGGCTGCACTTCCACCGCCGAGGAGATGAACGCATTCTGCGAATCGCTCCCGCGCTACAAGCGCCCGCGCGAGATAATCTTCGACCACGTGCCACGCAACCCGACGGGCAAGATAGAAAAGCCCCGCCTCCGCGAGAAGTACGGCGTTTCCAATCTCGTCGAGCAGCAGGCAACAGACTGAAAAAAGAGAAGACCGCTCCCGGAACATCTCCGGAAGCGGTCTTTTGCATGAAAAAAGGACCGGCTGAAAGACGTTTCAGCCGGTCCGGTCTATTCCGTATGTATCACAGGAACCGCGCCAGGACGGATGCCCACAGCGGTATCGTCACGATGCAGATAAGCGTCGAGATCAGCACGAGCAGGCCGCCGGACACCTGACTTTCCGTTTCCTCCGGCATGTAGCGTATGACGTAGGTCGGGATCATGGAGGCGACGGGCAGGGCCGTGTAGATGACGGCGCAGCGCGCGGCCTCGGTCGGAATTTTCAGAAGCAGGACGAGTATGAGGACGATCGCGGGCAGTACGACGAGGCGCACCGCGACCGTAAGCAGCACGACGGGTCGGCGCACGAGCTGCTTGAAATCCACGTCCGTCAGCGTCGCGCCGCAGAGGATCAGGCCAAGCGGCGTCGCCGTCGAGGCGAGGGAGCTGACCGCGCCCGTGATGGCGTCGGGCAGCTTTATATTCGCAAAGTACAGTATCGCGCCTATGCCTATCGCGACGACGGGCGCGCTGAAAAAGTTTTTCAGCGTCTCCTTGACGCCGCCCGCCTTGCCGACGAGCAGCAGCGGCGTGCCCATATAGTACACGAGGCGGATGGGGATGCAGAAGATGGTGAAGTAGAGCAGGCCCTGCGTGCCGAAGAGAGTCTCCATGACGGGAACGCCGAAGAACGTGAAGTTCGTCACGATGACGCTCAGCCGGTCTACCTTGCCGAGGGCGCTTCCGTGCCTTGCGATGCAGAAGATCTGGCCCACTACCGCGCTGACGGCGATGACGCCCACGGCGACGGCGAGCAAAATGAGCACGTCCTTGCCCGAGAGGGCGGCGTCGTCGGCGATGAACGTCTGTATTATGATGGCGGGCAGCGCGACGTCGAGCAGGAGGCGGGTCAGCCCCTTCTCGAAGCCCGCAGGGAGCACCTTGATCTTTTTGACGACGAAGCCCACCACGATGAGGATGACGAGCTTCAGAGAAAGCGATATCACGGACACGGAATAACACCTCGATGTCAGTTGGAGTCCCGTGCGGGACAAGGCTGATTATACTACCCTCTCCGTAAAATGTAAATGTATTTTGCTTGCGCGCGGTGCGGCTTAGATGTACAATCGGAATAAGGAAGGAGGGGGCTTCATGCAGACCATGCTCATCGTCATAGCGGCGGTTTCCGCGGCTTTCGCGCTTTTAAGCGCGGCGGCTGGCCTCTTCCTGTGCATCTTCGCGACCTCCCGCCGCAGGAGCTACGACGAATCCCCCGAGCACTTCCCACGCCACGCGGAACGCATCCGCGAGGGTCAGGCGTGGCTCGACGCGCAGAAGACAGAGCGCGTGGAGCTCACGGCGTCCGACGGAGTGCCGCTCGTCGGCTTCCTTCTGCGCGCGGAGGGCAAGCCGCGCGGCGCGATGCTCCTCATGCACGGCTACCGCTCCTCGTTCCGCATAGATTTCGCGTGGTCCGTCCGCACGCTGCACGAGATGGGGTACGACCTCCTGCTCGTCTATCAGCGCGCCTGCGGCGAGAGCGGCGGGCGGCACATCACCTACGGCGTGCGCGAGCGGTATGACTGCCGCGACTGGGCGCGTCTGCTCGCAGAGCGCGAGCCGGATAGCACGCCGATATTCCTCTACGGGCTGTCGCTCGGCTGCACGACCGTTCTGCTCGCGTCGGCGCTCGGCCTGCCGGAGACGGTGCGCGGCATCGTCGCCGACTGCGGCTTCACCTCGCCGCACGACGAATTCGTCTGGCTCATCCAGCACGGACGGTACGTCCCCTTCTGGCGGCTCGCCTACGCTTTTTCCCGGCTTTTCGCGCGGCTCTTCGCGGGCTTCGGCTTCCGCGAGTGCTCGACGCTTGACGCGATGGCGGCAAACCGCCTGCCCGTGATATTCTTCCACGGCGGGCGCGACCGCTTCGTCCCGACGGTATTCAGCATACGCAATTATCTCGCCTGCACGGCGGAAAAGGAGCTCGTCATAGTCAGCGGCGCGACGCACGGCGTGAGCTGGCTCACGGACGAGGCGCTTTACACCGCGAAGCTGCGGGCGTTTCTCGAAAGGTACGGAAGCGATGAAGATAGGAGTTGACGTCGGCGGCACGTGGCTGCGGCTCGGCGCATGGGACGGCACGGCGGTACGCGGCCTCGAAAGGCTCCCCGCCGTACGCTCGGCACGGGCACTCGCGGACGCGCTGCGCGGCTATATCGAGCGGAGCTGCCCCGGCGGGGCGGAGTCCGTCGCCCTCGGCATACCCGGCACGCTCGACAGGGCGCGGCGCACCGTGCTCAATACGCCGAATCTCCCGCTCGGCGGCGTCCCGCTCGCGGACGAGCTCGAAAAAGAGCTCGGCGTGCCCGTCATCCTCGACAACGACGTGAATATGCTCCTGCGCGGCGATATCGCCCTGCTCGGGCGCGGCGTCGAGGGCCTCACGGTCGGCCTCTACGCCGGCACGGGGCTCGGCGGCGCGGTATTCCTCGACGGGAGGCCCCTCGCCGGAAAGCACGGCATCTGCGAGCCCGGGCACATGCCCGTCCCCGGACGCACGGAGCGCTGCACCTGCGGCGGCACCGGCTGCGCGGAAAACTACGTCTCCGGCAGGCGGCTCATGGAGATAGCTGCGGAGCTGGGGACCGGCGTCGGATCGCTCTTTACGCAGTACGCGGAGCACACGGACGTCCTGCGCTTTCTCGACGACCTCGCCGCCGTCGCGGCGGGCATCGCCGTACTTCTCGACCCGGATCTCATGATACTCGGAGGCGGCGTCGTGTGCGCGCCCGGCTTCCCGCGCGATAAGCTCGCAGAGCTCATACGCGCCAAGTGCATGCACCCCGTTCCCGGGGACTCGCTCGACATCGTATTCTCTTCCGAGGCGCCGGAGCTCGGCGTGCTCGGAGCGGCGCTGACTGAAAAATAAAGGAGGACAAAAAAAATGACCTACTGCAAATCGGATTGCTGCGGTGAATGTCCGCAGCGCGAGAAATGCGGCGGATGCGAGGCCTGCGGAGGCCGTCCCCTCGGGGGACGCTGTGCCGCGGCTGAGCCCGTGCTTGCCGGGGCCGACTTCGACACGGTACAGGCCGAGCTCGTCGCCGAGATAAACTCGCTCGGCATCACCGGCCTGCACGTCGACGGAATGAATCTGCTCCCCGGCAGCTACCTCAATCTCGAATACACTCTCCCCGACGGGACCCGCGCGAAGCTCCTGCGTGACGCAGACGTATACTTCGCCAATCAGATAGAGCGCGAGGGCGAACGGTGCTACGGCATCGCCGCGGACGCGGACTACATACTCGTCTGCGAATACGGCTGCAACGGCAGCGACCCGGAGATAATCGATTTCCGCCGCAGGCACAAATAAAACGACCTATCAAAAAAAGCACGGAGGAGCGGGGCTCCTCCGTGCTTCGTTATCGGGTTTTTGCCGATCCGCAGATCGGATTATTATACTAATATCTAATAAGAAGAGGACAAAGATTTGCGAGAGAAAATTGCGCCGGACGAGGCAGCTTCCGCAGAGCATAATGGAGATATATGGTCAAGGAAGATAACGAAGTTCGGCACGATTTCAGCCGCAAAGATCGTCTGATTTCTTTTTAGGTATTAGTATTACATGCCGCCGAAGGGCTTGATGTTGTCGAGCGTGCTCGGATCTTCCTTGGCCTTCTTGGCGGCCTCGGTGTACAGACCCTTGTCATACTCCTTGACGAGCTCGGCGTAGGCGGGATCGACGCGCTCGTTGCGCGGCAGGGGCACGTTCTGGTCGATGAGGATGTTCTGCACCTTGCGGATATCGACGGAGTGAGTGCCCGTTCCGTCAGCGACGGCGACGGCGGCGGCGACACCGGCGGCCTGGCCGGTACCGACGCACTGCGGGATGAGGTTTATCCAGTCTATCGCCATTCCGTCGGCGGAGACGTGGCGGCCCGGAGCGAGGAGGTTATCGACCTTCTGCGGCAGGATCGCGCGGTACGGGATCTCGACGGGACCGCAGTCGTTGAGGCGGCAGATGGTGGAGTGCCATGCGATGACGTCGTCGTGCTCGAGGCCGAGCGCCCAGTCCTTGGCGGTCATGACGTACTCGCCTTTGAGGCGGCGGCTGCAGCGGACGCCCGTCTGCGGGGCGATGGAGAGCAGGTACATATCCTTGTACGCGCCGGGGAGCGCCTCCTTGCAGTATTCGATGACGGCGCGGATGCCCTTGCGGGTGTTGATCTCGGTCGCGGTGAGGTCCTTGATGGTGGAGCAGTTGACGTTGACGTGCCTGTTGAACACGAGGCAGTTGCCGTTGGGCTCGGTCCAGAACGGGGCGGAGCCTGCGATGCCGGAGCGCTCGGTGACGCCCTTGCACAGCTCGCGCCAGAGCTCGGGATGGGTGCGCTTCCAGTCGATGAGGTACTGGGTGTTCACGCCGCCGACGCGCCACGCGAGGGTGGTGTTGTGGGAGCGGGTGCCGGTGCCGGAGAGGTCCTCGTAGGGAGCGCCGGACTGACGGTAGAGGTCGCCGTCGCCGGTCGCGTCGATGACGACCTTCGCGAGGACGGCCTTGCGGCCTTCCTTGGACTCGAAGAACACGCCCTTGCAGACGTTATCCTCCATGATGGGCTTGGTGCCCCAGCTGTGGTAGAGGATCTTGATCCTGTCCTTGAGTTCGAGGAGCATGAGGTCGAGCTCGATCTCGAGCTGCGGTCCGTCATAGTACACGGTGCGGACGAGCATCTTGGGCTCGCTCGGGCTGGTGATGTCGGACATGTTCGCGTAAGCGTCGGCGAGCATCTTGTCGGTCGAGCCGATGTCCTTCATCTTGGGGCCCTGCGTCGAGCCGGGGACGGCCTTCTCCATGCGGTCGAACCACTCCTCCTGAAGGCCGCGCACGAACGGCAGGGTCTTCCAGGAGAGCTTCGGGACCATGAGCACGTAGTCACCGGTGACGTCGCCGCCGGAATAACCGTAGCGCTCCATGAGGATGACGTTTTTGCAGCCCGCGCGGGCGGCGGCGACGGCGGCGCTGTGGCCTGCCGCACCGGCTCCGACTACGAGCACGTCACATTCGGCATATACTTCTATGTCAGCTGCGGGTTCTCTGTATGTCTTCATAAAAATTCTCCTATCTTCGTTATTTTCTTGACTGCGAACAGTTTATCATCGTATTCAGATAAAGTCAATCGTGAATGGGATTGCCAAGCGGCTCAACGTAGTGTAAAATCAAGGCTCGGGGAGGTGAACTCATGAGCAAATGGTACGCAAGGGGGCTGCGCGACGGCATCCCCATAATGCTCGGCTATTTCGCGGTCGCGCTCGCGCTCGGCATCTCGGCGCGCAACGCCGGCCTGACCGCTTTTCAGGCGACGGTCGCGAGCCTTCTCAACAACGCCTCCGCCGGCGAATACGTCGGCTTCACGCTCATCGCCGCCGGCGCGAGCTACGTCGAGATGTTCGTCATGGAGGCCATAGCGAACGCGCGGTATCTGCTCATGAGCTGCGCTCTCAGCCAGCGTCTCTCCGGCAGCGTCTCGCTCGCAAAGCGTCTTCTGCTCGGCCTCATGGTCACCGACGAGATATTCGGCGCGTCCGTCTCCGTCGAGGGGCAGCTCGCGCCCTCCTACACGTACGGGCTCTTCACGGTCGCGACGGTCGGCTGGGCGGCGGGCACGTGCGTCGGCGTCCTGCTCGGCAGCATACTGCCCGTGCGCGTCGTGAGCGCGCTGAGCGTGGCGCTCTTCGGAATGTTCATCGCCATATTCATCCCGCCCGCGCGCAAGGACAAGGTCGTCGCGGTGCTGGTCGTGCTGAGCTTCATACTCAGCTTTGTGTTCTCGCGTCTCGGGCCTCTCGCGGCCATCCCCGAGGGCGTCAGGACGATAATCCTCACCGTCGTGCTGTCTCTCGGCGCGGCGCTCCTTTTCCCGAGAAAGGAGGCGGCGGAGGATGAAGCATAACGTCCTTATCTACATAGCCATCATGGCGCTGACGACGTACGTCATCCGCGTCGCGCCGCTGACTCTCATAAGGAAGCCCATAAAGAGCACTCTCATCCGTTCCTTCCTCTACTACGTCCCCTACGTGACGCTCGCCGTCATGACCTTCCCCGCCATACTCGGCGCGACGCAGAGCGTATGGTCGGCGGTCGCGGCGCTCGTCGTCGGCATCGTCATCGCGTGGTGCGGCGGCGGCCTGTTCGTCGTAAGTGTGGCGTGCTGTGTGATGGTGTTCCTCGCCGAGCTCTTTTTGTAAGAAAAAGTATTGCAAATACGTATGAAAATGATAAAATTATTCCATAAAACTTTATGATGGAGGTCTGAAACATGCAGGAAGTATATGAATTTCTGAAAAAGTGCGGCACCTATTACATCGCCACCGTCGAGGGCGATCAGCCCAGAGTCCGTCCCTTCGGCACCGCCGATATCTTTGAGGGCAAGCTCTACATCCAGACCGGTCACGGCAAGGACGTCGACAACCAGATCAAGGCCAACCCGAAGTGCGAGATCTGCTGCTTCGCCGGCGGCACCTGGCTCCGCATCGCCGCTACCCTCGTGGGTGACGAGCGCATCGAGGCTCAGGAGCACATGCTCGAATCCCATCCCAGCCTCAAGAGCAGATACAAAGCGGGCGACGGCGTGACCGCCGTGTACTGGCTCAAGGACGCCACCGCCACCTTCTCCTCCTTCACGGCTCCCGCGAAGGTCGTCAAGTTCTGATCCAAGCAAAAGCCAAAGCCCCTGTCACACGACAGGGGCTTTCCTTTTTTAATGCGGCATCCGGCTCCATGCGCGAGCCGGATGCCGTCGTTTATGAATCAGGATCTATCCAGCACCGCGCGGATGGCAAGGACTTTGCCGTTGAAAATGAACGCAGTCTTGCCGCCCTCAAGCGGAGCTGTCGTCACGACCCAGGCGCGGGTATCCTCATAGCGCAGGCGGTCAAGCGATGAGGCAAGATCGACCTTGCCGAGCTCATCCACGGAGAACAGGTCGCCCTGCTTTTCGGACGAACGCCAGTACCGCTCATCTTCGGCAAGCTCCGAGCCTTCCTTAATCCCGGCGCTGCCGTTTTCGTCGAAGTAAACTACCTGATGCGTCAGCGGTTCGCCGAGCACTCCGTTCAGGCTCTTTTTGAAGGCCGCGCCGTCGTCTGCGGCAACGTCTATCCCGACCAGCACGGGCTCCGTCTGCTCCGGTACGGGAACGACGGCGTCATCCGGCATTTCAAATTTGGCGGCGGCAGTCACAGTCTGCCCGAAGAGCTCCGCAGCAAAGGAAAAGCCCTTTCCCTCGTCCGTTATGGGATAACCCGCGAGCGCTTCCTCGGCCTCGGAGCGAGTCATCCCCCACCTGAGGGGTGAAATGCAGGCGTCGGAGCAGAGCTGTGTCTCGGCTTTTTTCGGAGCCGTGGGCTCTTTCGCGCAGCCGGTGAGCAGACACAGAGCGAGCGCGGCGAGACTCAGAAAGAACAAAAAGTATTTTTTCATTTTATTCTCCTTAATCAAGTAATGTGCTCTCTTTACAAAAACGTTATCCTGTCTTTTTCCGGCAATGATCCTCCTGCCGGACCGGACCCCGCACACTTTTTATCATCAAATAAAAAGCCATTATCATGGGATCACCAGAACAGCAATCTAAACAGATACGGCACGTGGGCTCCCATGTTCACTTCAAACAGGGGAAAAAGCCGATAAAAGACGACTATTACAGCGGGGACTGCGAGCACGGCAACGAACGCGGCAAGCCACGCGAGAGCCCGCAGGGCGGGCTTTCCCTTCCCCGCGCTGTCGAGCAGTCGGACGCGGAAGCCGACGCCGCT
>JAZQQE010000112.1:0-21741 GCA_045628845.1 Oscillospiraceae bacterium | reverse complement strand
CACATGGGGAGCATCACGAGCATATAGAGGAAACGCTGCGTCTTCGGCTTCGCCTGAGCTATGCACCACGCGACGGGATACCCGAGCACGAGGCAGATGACGCTCGAAACGATCGCGAGCCATATCGAACGCAGGAAAATAGGCAGATAGTCCTTCATCTGCGCGAGATTGGCGAGAGTGAAGCGGCCCGTGATGGAATCCGTCAGCGCGAAATAGAGCACGATGACGAGCGGGATTATCGTGAAGAGGGCCATCCAGATAAGGTAGGGCCCGGCAAGGAACCTATTCTTCATTTTCCGGCGCCTCCTCGCTCTCGGCCGGGTCGAGCTCGGAATCGCCGATCTCATCGTACTCGGCGGAATAGGAGCTGTAATCTCCGAACATACCGGAGTAGGCGCTCTTCTTCATGATGTGGATGTCCTCGGGCGTGAGGCGGATCCCTATGTACGCGCCGACGGGATGGAAGTCGGTCGTCTGGATGAGCCACTTGAAGCCCTTGAAGTCGACGATTATGTCGTAATGGACTCCCTTGAAGGTGATGCCCGTGACCGTGCCGCAGAGATGTCCTGCGTCGGCGGGCACTATATCGATGTCCTCGGGACGGATGACGACGTCAACGGGCTCGCGCGGAGCGAAACCGGTATCGACGCAGGGGAAGCGGCGTCCGAAGATCTCGACGAGCCTGTCCTCGAGCATGACTCCGTCGATGATGTTGGATTCACCGATAAAGTCGGCAACGAAGGCGTTTTTCGGCTCGTTGTATATATCCTCGGGGGTGCCTATCTGCTGGATGACGCCCTTGTCCATGACGACGACCGTGTCGGACATGGTGAGCGCCTCCTCCTGGTCGTGGGTGACGTACACGAAGGTTATGCCCATCTGCTGCTGAATGCGCTTGAGCTCGACCTGCATATCCTTACGGAGCCTGAGGTCGAGAGCGCCGAGGGGCTCGTCGAGCAGGAGCACATTGGGGCGGTTCACAAGAGCCCGCGCTATGGCGACGCGCTGCATCTGACCGCCGGAGAGCGAGCTGACGCTGCGTTCCTCGAAGCCGACGAGACCTATGATGCGGAGCATCTCGCCGACGCGCTCGGAGATCTCGGATTCGGAGAGCTTCGCGATGCGAAGACCGAACGCGATGTTCTCATAGACGTCGAGGTGAGGGAAGAGGGCATAACGCTGGAAAACCGTGTTTATATGCCGTTTATTGGGGGGAACATCATTAATCCTCACACCGTTGAACAGGACCGTACCGGAAGTCGGCTTCTGAAAACCACCGATAATACGCAGGGTGGTAGTCTTGCCGCATCCGCTCGGCCCCAATAGTGTGAGGAATTCAGAATCGTTAATATAAAGATTCAGGTTATTCAAAACCTGTTCGCCGTCATACGCCATGCAACAATCAACGAGGCGAATGAGCTCCTTGGACATTTATCCTCCCCCATTCCGAAGTGTATTTTTATAATGACTATCGAGAGTCGAAACAATCTGTTATAAGATTGTTTCGACGACGAATCTACGATTTGCTGTCGATTTTTCAGAGAAAAATCGACGATAGTCATTGCAATGAGCATCATGCAAAGGTAAATCGCTTGCGATTTGCCTTTGCATAAGCCTCAAATGAGGCTTTTTGAAACGCCATAAGGCGTTTCAATATCCGATAATCATTATAGTGTTGAGATTGATAATATATTGTTTGTCTGTCTTTGTCAATTATATTTTACGCCGGGAAAGAATTTGTCGGCAAAGGCAACGCTCTGAAGCGTGAAAACACGCCCGCGGAGGTATTCAAGCTCGCCCGCGGGGGTCCTGAAATCGAAGGCGAGACGGTATGAGCAGAGCGCCTGCGTCTTCTCGCCGCGGTTGTCCGCGCCGCGGAGCGTGCCGTATTTCCCGTCGCCGAGCAGGGGATGGCCCGCCGAGGCGAGCATGGCCCTTATCTGATGCGTGCGACCCGTGTGCAGGCGGCATTCGAGCAGGCTGAGCCCGTCGCAGAAGGCGAGAGTGCGGTAGTCCGTGACCGCGGAGCGTGCGCCGCGCTCCGCGCTGTCGCGCACGTAGACGCGCTTTTCCTTCGCGTCCTTGAAAATATATCCGCTGAGCGTGCCCTCGGGAGGCGTCATCTTCCCGTGGACTATGCAGAGATACCGCTTGTCGAGCTCGCGGTCACGCAGCTTCTCACTGAGGATGCGCCCCGCGGCGGCGGTCTTCGCGGCGATGACGATGCCGCTCGTGTTGCGGTCTATGCGGTTTACGAGTGCCGGGACGAACGAATTTTCCTCACGCGGCTTCCAGTCGCCCTTCTGATACAGATACGCCTGGATGTGGGCGATGAGCGTGGCGGACTCGTCCCCGCCGTCGCCGTGGCAGAGGACACCGGCCTCCTTGTCCGCGAGAATGATGTTCTCATCCTCGTATACGATGCTGACACGGGGGGAGGTGACACGCAGATATGCGTTCTCGGCGGTCGGTACGTCGAAAAACTCGTCATTGATATAGAGCTCGAGGTGGTCGCCCTCGGCGAGCCTCGTATCGCGCGCCGCGCCCTTGCCGTTGAGCTTGATGCGTTTGATCCTTATATATTTCTGCGCGAGCGAAGCGGGCAGCAGGGGCACGGCTTTCTCGATGAAACGGTCGAGCCTTTGGCCTGAATCGTTTTTTCCGACAGTGAATTCTCTCATAAAATATGAAATCTCCGCTAAAAAATAAAAATATGTCTTGCAATATCGCGGGACATCTGCTATTATAACAAGGCTGTTTGCGGCTCTGCCGCTAAAAAATTACCGCAGTCAGGGAGGTGCGACGATGGCGAAATGTGAATTCTGCGAAAAGAGCGTCGTTTACGGGATCAAGGTCAGCCATTCCCACAGACGTTCCAATAGGACCTGGAAGCCCAATGTGAAGAGAGTCAAGGCGATGGTCGATGGTTCTCCGAAGCATGTCTACGCGTGCACAAGGTGCCTCCGCAGCGGCAAGGTTACCCGAGCTGTCTGAGTTCGTACCTCTTGCTTATATCGCACGAAAAGCCCGCATCATGCGGGCTTTTTCTGTTGGCTTCCGTCGGCGCGGCGGGGATCAGTTGTCCCCGGTGCGCCGATTCTTTTTGTCCTCGAAGCTGAATTTGGATTCCTTGCCGAGAATGAGGCGGATGATGTTGTGCCGGTGCATTATCACGAGGAGCACCGAGCAGAAGATCGACAGCAGTACCTGCAGCCACCAGCCCCCGAAGGCGGCGATGCCGATGGGGAAGGCAACGGCGGCGGCGATGGAACCGAGGGATACGTAACGGGTAAGCAGCGCGACTATGGCGAAGACTATCCAGCAGATGAGTCCGACAACGGGATCGACCGTGAGGACGATTATCCCGCAGCAGAGGACGCCCTTGCCGCCCTTGAAGCCGTAATAGATGGGGAAAACGTGGCCGAGCATGAGGAAGAAGCCCGCAAAGAGCTTGCCGACCATGGAAAAGCCGTAGATGCGGAGCATCAGCCAGCCGAAGAGCACGCCGATGACGGTCTTGCCGATATCTATGATGAGCACGAGCGCGACGCCCTTTGCCCCGAAGATACGGTAGAAGTTAGTGAGTCCGGCGTTGCCGCTTCCGTAGTTCCTTATGTCTTTCTTGAAGATGTATTTTGAAGAGATGATCGCACCGTTGACGCCTCCGAGAAGATACGCAACGATGGCGACGAGAAACAGTACAGCTGCCATATCCAACCCTCCTCAATGAGCCTGTCAGGGCTCTTTGTCACCTTTCTGACGCACGACCATGCGGATCGGAGTGCCCTCCAGACCGAAAACAGAACGGATCTGGTTTTCCAAATATCTGCGGTACGAGAAATGGAACAGCTCGGCGTTGTTTACGAAAACGACGAAGCTGGGCGGACGTACTCCGGTCTGCGTCATGTAGTATATTTTTAGTCTGCGGCCTCTGTCCGTCGGGGGCTGGACGCGGGCCGTGGCGTCTGCGAGAACGTTGTTGAGCATTCCCGTGGTGATGCGGGTGCCGCTCTGCTCGTTGACGTATTTGATGAGCTCGAAAAGCCTGTCGACACGCTGCCCCGTGAGTGCGGAGATGAAGACGACGGGCGCGTAGCTCATGAAGGAGAGGTCGCGCAGGACTTCCTCGCGGAGCTTGTCCATAGTGTGGGTGTCCTTGTCGACGAGGTCCCACTTGTTGACGACGATGACGGAGGCCTTGCCCGCCTCGTGTACGAGACCGGCGACCTTCGTATCTTGCTCGGTGACGCCGTCGCGCGCATCTATCATTATAAGACATACGTCCGCGCGCTCGACTGCCATCTCGGCGCGGAGCACGGAGAATTTCTCTATCCTGTCCTCTATGCGGCTCTTCCTGCGGATGCCTGCGGTGTCAATGAACATGAATCGGCCGTGCTCGTTTTCAAAATAGCTGTCGACGGCGTCGCGCGTCGTGCCGGCTTCGTTGCTGACGATGACGCGCTTTTCGCCGAGTATCCTGTTGACGAGCGAGGATTTGCCGACGTTGGGCTTGCCCATGATGGCGACCTTTACGGTCTCCTCATCGTCCTCGAATTCCTCGGCGGGCGGGAAGTGCTCGACGCAGGCCTGCAGGAGATCGCCGGTGCCGTGCCCGTGCAGGGCGGAGAGAGCGATGGGGTCTCCGAGCCCGAGAGAGTAGAATTCGTAGAGCTCCGGAATGACCGCGGCGGGCGTGTCGAGCTTGTTGACTGCGAGCACGACGGGCTTGCGGGAGCGGAGAAGCATGTTCGCGACGTCCTCGTCGGCGGCGGTGACGCCGGTGCGCCCGTCGCACACGAAGACGATGACGTCCGCGGTATCTATCGCTATCTCGGCCTGAGCGCGCATGAAGGAGAGCATCTCGCTGTCTGCCTTCGGCTCGATCCCGCCGGTATCTATCATTGTGAACTCGCGGCCTGCCCAGTCCGAATCGGCGTACAGCCTGTCTCTCGTGACGCCGGGAGTGTCCTCGACTATGGAGAGGCGGCGCCCCGCGAGCTTATTGAAGAGCATGGACTTGCCGACGTTAGGCCTGCCTACTATGGCGATGACTGGTTTGGACAAAGCTGACACCTCCTGTCCTTTTTACTGGTTTTTTCCGAGCACGGCATCGAGCAGCGCCGCTCCGTCGCAGCGGACGGGGACTACGGGCACTCCGAGCTTTTCGGAGAGCTCCGTGAGACTCATGTCGTCAAGGAAAACGTCGCCCCCGTGGCGGAGCATGGTCGCGGAGATGAGGAGCCTCTCGCCGAGGTCTCTGCCCCGCAGAGCGTCGAGCAGGTCGGCGCCTACGAGGAGCCCCGCAACGTCCACGGTCTCGCCGAAAAAGCGGTTGGCAACGGGGTGAACGGATATATCTATATTATAGCACGTTTTTTTCGTCAGTTGTGAAATATTATCAAAAAGAGGCGCGGCGGCCAGACCCGTAGCAACGGACACGCGGGCCTTTTCCGAGCCCGTGAGGCTGCCGAGCGCGTCGGAGTATTCGTCGTAAAGGCTCCTGAGCATCCCCACGCCGTTTTCAAACTGCGGGAAATCCTCATAGCTGTCGTAATCGGGGAGCGCGAGCCCCGCGCGGAGATACATCTCGTCGGAGCAGTACACGATGCGGCTGCCGAACTTCGCAAGGCAGTCCGCCGCAGTCTTTTCCACGCGGGCAACGGCGTCGGCCGCGCCCTCGCGCGTGACGGGGGAGAGCTCGCAGAGCCCTTCGCGGTAGCGCGTGAGACCGACGGGGACGACGGAGATGCTGTGCACCTGCGGATAGAGCTCCGTCATGTCGGCGAGCGTCCGGGAGAGGACGCCGCCGTCGTTCATGCCGGGGCAGAGGACGACCTGACAGTTCATCTCGACCTCGGCTTCCGCGAGGCGGCGCATGATATCAAGGCATTTTCCCGCGGAGGGGTTGCGGAGCATCGCGCGGCGCACGTCGGGATCCGTCGCGTGGACGGACACGTTGAGGGGGCTAATGCGGAGCGCGCAGATACGGTCGACCTCGCGCTCGGAGAGATTCGTGAGAGTGATGTAGTTGCCCTGAAGGAACGAGAGGCGCGCGTCGTCGTCCTTATAATAAAGAGTCTCGCGCATCCCGGGAGGGAGCTGGTCTATGAAGCAGAAGACGCAGCGGTTGGCGCAGGAGCGCTGCGCATCCATCAGGTACGTCTCGAAATTGAGTCCGAGCGGGATGCCCTCGGGCTTCCTGACGCGCCTGCGGACGGCCCTGCCGCTCTCCGTGCGCAGGGCGAGAAGCAGCTTCGGCTCCTCGGTCCAGTATCTGTAATCGAGGACATCCTTGATCTCGTGACCGTTGACGCGTTCAAGCAGCATGCCGGGACGGATGCCCGCGCGCGCGGCGGGGCTTCCCCCGTCGACCGAGATGATTTTCGACGGCACGAAGATGCCTCCTTTCCGAGAATAGCAATCGAGGGGGCAAAAGCCCCCTCATGTCATGCTGATTTACTTCTGGCTGTCATCGGAAACCTTGATGACTTCTCTGCCGTCATAAGTTCCACAGGCCTTGCAGACTCTGTGGGGCAGATGGTAAGCTCCGCACTTCGGGCAGGCCACTATGCCGGGAGGATCGAGCTTCCAGTGGGAGGAACGCCTCTTATCCCTTCTTGCCTTTGATACTTTACCCTTCGGTACCGCCATTTCGGACACCTCCTTGACCGGAATTGATGATTATCTGCCGGCTGTTATTCTTGTGATTCCAGCAGCTGGGCCAGCTTGGCCAGCCTGGGGTCGCTCCCGCGTCCGCAGGAGCAGGGGCCGCTGTTCAGGTCAGCGCCGCATTTGTCGCACAGACCCTTGCAGTCGGGCTTACAAAGCAGCTTGCTTTCCATGCTGAGAACAAATGCCGTTAGGATTATCTCGTCGAGGTCGGCGCAGTCGGACTCGATGGGGAAGATGTCGGGATTGTCCTCATCCTGTATCTCATCGGACAGCGCCGCGTGGAGCGGGATGCGCTTATCCATGGTGAAGCCCGTGCCGCACCGGTCACACTGACACAGAAGACTCACGCGGGCCTCGCCGTCGAGATCGATGACTCCCGCGGAATTGACCACCCGTCCGCTCGCGGTGAGCGGTGTGAGCGGCTCGGTCACACCGGGAAAATCCATCTCGGAGACGTCCGTTTCGTATTCAAACGGCACCGTGCCGGGGACGGAAATGATTTCATGGATGTCTAAACGCATGTCACACCTCAACAGTTGCCCGACTATTATAGTGTAGGCGTCACCTTTTGTCAATAATATTCAATATATTATTTTAAGTTGAATCGCTTGCAAATAGGGCAGGATATGGTTATTATTGATTAAAAGGGAGGCACGGCGATGGAAACGAAATACACGGTACAGCTCTCGAAGGTCATGGACGAGTTCGAGATGGAAAAGGTCTTCGTCCCCGAGGACTATGAGGAAAGGCTCGTCACGACCGCGTCCATAAACAGACCGGGAATGCAGCTTGTCGGATTTTTCAACCATTTTTCGAATGAGCGACTGCAGATAATGGGCGTCGTCGAGATAATGTACCTCAAAACGCTCCCTGCCAACGAGCGCAGGAAATGCTTTGAGCTGCTGCTCAAGCGCAACATACCCGCCCTGATCATCTGTCAGGGCATGGAGATATATCCCGAGTGCCTCGAGATGGCGCAGAAGTACGGCGTGCCCCTCCTGCGCACGCAGATAGACACCTCGACCTTCGAGGCGGAGCTCATCGCCAGCCTCAACTCCTACCTCGCCCCGCGCATCACGCGCCACGGCGTCATGGTGGAGGTCTACGGCGAGGGCATACTCATGCTCGGCGAATCCGGCATAGGCAAGAGCGAGACCGCGGTGGAGCTCCTCAAGAGAGGTCACCGCCTCATCGCGGACGATGCCGTCGAGATAAAGAAAATATCGTATAACGTGCTCTTCGGCTCCGCGCCGGAGATAATCCGCCACTATATCGAGCTTCGCGGCATAGGCGTGGTCGACGTGCGCAGGCTCTTCGGCATGGGCTCTGTCAAGGACTATGAGCGCCTTGACCTGATCGTGAACATAGAGCCGTGGCAGGACGGGAAGATGTACGACCGCCTCGGCATAGAAAACAGCTATACCTCCGTGCTCGGCGTGAAGGTGCCGTCCATAACGGTGCCGGTCAAGCCGGGAAGAAACCTCGCCGTGATAATAGAGGTCGCCGCGATGAACAACAGAGAGAAGAAGATGGGCTACAACGTCGCCCGCGAGTTCACGCAGCGCATCAACAGCCAGTTCGACAGGAGTCTTGGTAATCAGTAATGATATCTGAACTTTTTCTTTCCGAGCTCGAGCGGGAGCTCCCGGAGCTCGATATCCGCAGAAACGAGCCGATGAGCAGCCATACGACCTTCCGCATAGGAGGTCCCGCGGCGGCGGTCGCCCTTCCGAAGGGCGGCGAGCTCGCGCGGGTACTGCGCTTTGCGCTCTCAAAGGGCGTAAAGCCTCTCGTCATAGGCTCCGGAAGCAACATTCTCGCGCCGGACGGCGCGCTCGACCGCTTCGTCGTGTGCACGAGAGCGGGAGAGCCGGACATCGCGGTCGACGGGGAGACGATTTACGCTCCCGCCGGGGCTCTGCTGTCGCAGATAGCCGCGGCCGCCTGCTCGGCGTGCCTTGCGGGCTTTGAATTCGCCGCCGGCATACCCGGGACGCTCGGGGGAGCCCTCCTCATGAACGCCGGCGCATACGGCGGAGAGATGAAGGACGTCGCGGTCAGCACAGACTGGCTCGACGCTGACGGACGTGACAGAACGCTGACGGGAGCGGAACACGCCTTTGCGTACCGCACGAGCTTTTTTGCCGGGACGGAGGGCTATATCCTCGGCGGGCAGATAAAGCTCACCCGTGACGACGGCGCGGCGATACGTGAAAGAATGGACGTGCTCGCCGAAAAGCGCCGCGCGTCACAGCCGCTCGACCTTCCGAGCGCGGGAAGCGCCTTCAAGCGTCCCGCAGGGGGCTATGCCGCCGCGATGATAGACCGGGCAGGTCTGCGCGGAATGCGCGTGGGCGGCGCCTGCGTCTCGGAAAAGCACGCGGGCTTCATCGTGAACACGGGCGGCGCGACGTGCAGGGACGTACTCGAACTCATAGACAAGGTCCGCGCGGCGGTCCTCGACCGCTTCGGGACAGAGCTTGAACCTGAGATAAGGATCGTGAGCTGAGCATGAAATTTCTCGTAATATCGGGCCTTTCCGGCGGCGGCAAGAGCAGCTGCGCGGGTCTTCTCGAGGACATGGACTACTACGTCGTCGATAATATGCCCGCCGTACTGATGCCGCGCTTTGCCGAGCTGTGCCTTGCGACCCGCGGCCGCTACGACTCCGTCGCCCTCGTGACGGACGCGCGCGGCAGGGAGGGGTTCGACGCGCTTTTCAAGGCGCTCGATGATATGAAGGCCATGGGCTGCGACTATGAGATACTCTTCATAGAGGCCTCGCCCGAGACCATCGTCAAGCGCTATAAGGAGACGCGGCACCGCCATCCGCTCGATTCGAAGGGCTCTGACATAGAGGGCGCGGTGTTCCGCGAAAAGCGTCTGCTCGCGCCCGTACGCGAGCGCGCCGACTACATCATCGACACCACGGGACTGACGCTCGCCCGCCTGCGCGGCGAGCTCGTGAGCATGTTCTCGTCTGCCGAAAAGATAAAATCACTGACTGCGATAGTGACCTCGTTCGGCTATAAATACGGGATCCCGACCGACGCCGACCTCGTGTTCGACGTTCGCTTCCTGCCAAATCCGTTCTACGTCGAGGCGCTCGCCCCGCGTAGCGGCGAGGACCCGGAGGTCTCCGCCTACGTCATGGACAGCCCCGTGAGCCGCGAGTTCATGCAGAAGCTCGAGGAGATGCTCCGCTTCCTCATACCGAATTACGTCGAGGAGGGCAAGCACTCGCTCGTCATAGCCGTCGGCTGCACGGGCGGCAGGCACAGAAGCGTCGCCGTCGCCTCGGCGGTCGCAAGGATATGCTCCGATGCGGGCTGCGAAACGGTACTGACGCACCGCGACGCCGCAAAATAGGGAGCAGACGGACAAAAGGTTGACATAATGTCTTTTTCTTCCGGAGTAAAAAACGAGATATGCCGCGTATCGAAGCAGAAAGCGTGCTGTATGGCCTCCGAGGTGTACGGCGCTCTGCTTTTTGCCAATACGTTTTCGCCGGCCGAGGTGCGGGTCGTCACGGAGAGCCGTGCGTTCGCGTCCCGGCTTCAGAAGCTTGTCGCGGAGACGTTCGGCTTCAGCTTCGACTCCGTATCCGGCGATCCCGAAGGGGAGGGCAAGCTCGTTCTGACGATGACCGACGCAAGGCATCTCGCCGCGATACTCGATTCCTACGGTTACAGCGCGGACGGGCTCCTTGCGCACCACGTCAATCTCGGCGTGCTTGAGGAGGACTGCTGCCGCGTCTCGTTCGTGAGGGGAGCGTTCCTCGCGGGCGGCTCGGTGACGGACCCGGGGAAGCGCTACCATCTCGAGCTCGTGACGAGCCACTATAACGTCGCGCGTGAGATGTTCTGGCTGCTCGGTGAGCTCGGGTTCGACCCGGGAAGCACGTCGCGCGGCGGGAACTACATCACGTATTTCAAAAACAGCGAGGCGATAGAGGACCTTCTGACCCTGCTTGGCGCTCCCGTTGCCGCGATGGACCTGATGACCGCGAAGGTCGAAAAGGAGATGCGCAACACGGTCAACCGCAAGGTCAACTGCGATACGGCGAATCTCGAAAAGATGGTGAACGCGACCATGCGACAGCTCGCTGCCATCGAAAAGCTCGAGTCTGCCGGAGCGCTCGAGTCCCTGTCGGACAAGCTCCGCGATACCGCGCGGGCGAGAAAGGCAAATCCCGAGGCGAGCCTTGCAGAGCTCGCGGACTCGCTTGACCCTCCCGTCACGAAATCCTGCCTCAGTCACAGGCTCAACAAGCTCATCGAGGCCGCAGATCAGCTCGGCTGAGCGGCGTTTGCGCAGCGAAATACGGCACACTTTTTCTTGTGTTTTGTCGATAATATGTTATAATACCAAGAACTACAGTTTTTCGGAGGAACAGTTCGAGATGAATTACAGCGATTACCTTGCCATGTACCGCGATAAGCTCGGCACAGTTGACGACTGCCTTGACGCCATCGAGGACGGAGATATACTCTGCCCCGCAGGCAATCTGTGCGAGCCGGTACAGATACTCAGCAACATCCAGAAGATCGCATCCAGAGTCGAGAACATTGAGATACTGCGCGCCAAGGGCATCCCGTATCCCGTATACGGCATGCCGGAAATGCGCGGCACGATAGATGTCGTTTCGCACTTCTTCGAGCCCGGTGTGCGCGAGGGCTTCAAAAACGGCCTCGTTACTTATTATCCCTGCCACCTGCACGACTACCTGCCCGTGCGCTATGCGCACCGTAAGGCCAACGTCTTCCTCGCGACCTGCACTCCAATGGATGAAAACGGAAACCTCATGGTCTCCGGCGAGATGCTGTTCGAGACGGAAGCCGTCGAGGCAGCCGACAAGATACTGCTCGAGGTCAACCCCGCTCTGCCCCGCATCAAGGGCTCCATCACCATCCCCATCGAGAAGGTCACGAGACTTACCGAGGTAAATACGCCGCTCTTCATCGTCCCGCGCAGCACGCCGAGCGAGGTGGACAAGGCGGTCGGCGGTTATGCGTCCGAACTCATCAAGGACGGCGACTGCATCCAGATAGGCATAGGCGGCATGCCCGACACCATCGCCGTCAACCTCCGCAACCGTCACGATCTCGGCCTGCACACCGAGATGTTCAGCTCCTACGTCGGCGACCTCATCGAGATGGGCGTCATCAACGGTAGCAAAAAGAACGTGGATACCGGCCTGCACATCGGCTCCTTCGTCCTCGGCGACGAGAAGCTCTTCAAGGTTCTCGAATCGAACCCCAACGTCCGTATCTGCCCGGCGAAGTACACCAACGACCCGTTCAATATCGCGAGAATAGATAACATGGTCAGCGTCAACAGCGCCATGGAGGTCGACCTGACCGGTCAGATATGCTCCGAGAGCATAGGCCCGATGCAGTTCAGCGGCGAGGGCGGCGCGTTCGAATTCGCCTACGGCGTCTCCCAGTCCAAGGGCGGCCGCGGCATCATCACCATCCCCTCGACAGCCAAGGGCGGCACGGTCAGCCGCATAAAGGCGACGCTCACCCCCGGCGCCGCGGTCACGATAACCCGTTCCATCGCCGATAACGTCGTCACCGAGTTCGGCGTCGCGAGACTGAGCGGACGCAGCGTGCGCGAGAGAGTCAACAACCTCATCGCCGTCGCGCATCCCGACTTCCGCGCGGAGCTCCGCGAGGAGGCCCGCAAGCTCGGTTATCTTTGATGCCCTGCTGAATAAAAAAACAAAAGCTGCTTCCAGCGATGCTGAAAGCAGCTTTTTTCTTGTCAGGGGACTCAGTTCAAAATGTAGATGCGCGCGTCGCGCACGCCGAACTGGAAGCACTGATAGATGGTGTCGTAGAAGAGGTCGACTCTGTGACCCTTGATACCGCCGCCGCAGTCTTCCGCGGTGGCGTAGCCGTATATCCAGTTGCCGTAGCGCGAGACGATATACATCTTCGTCCCGTAGGGGATGACGGTCGGGTCGACGGCGATGGTGCCGACTCTTGCGACGGTGCCCGTCGCGGTGATGCGGTTGCGGGTGTTTTCGGTCGTGTACGCCGTCGCGGAGACGTCGACGATGCCGGAGTAGGACACAGTCTCGCCGGTCGCGGTGGTGATGACGCCGCCCGCGTCGTCAAAGCTCCATATGGTTTCGCCGGTATAGTTCCCGTCCTCGCCGAATACCGTGACGCCGGAGCCGTAGTCGTGCGCCGCGTCGGGGTCGTTGAGCGGGGAATAGGTGCCGCTCCTGAGATCATCCGCGGTGCGCTTCGGGGCGATACGGAAGCTGTCCGAGGCATAATAGTCTGCCGAGGCAGTCTCGGCGGGCTCGCTCACGAGCGCAAGCAGATCTTCGCGATAACCGTCCGCCACCTCGCGGGAGGCGAGCATCTGCACCGCGGCGCCGTTGATGGCGTCACCGAGCAGAGTGAGCTCCGCAGAGGAGTCGGGCAGGGTCTGTGCCAGGCCCTCCGCGTTTTCGGCGGCGGCGGGCGAGACTGCCATGGGGTAGAGGGTAAGCTCGAGCATCATACCGTCGCGTATCGGCTCTTCGGGCCCGACGCTGAGCGAGTCGCCCTCCCCGAGCTCGATGCCGGCTCTCAAAAGAGCCTCTTCGACGGTATCCTCGCGCGCGCAGGCTATCGTGATGTCACGTTCGCCGGTACACACGGTCACGCTGCAGATACGTGCTTCATCGGCACTCGCGCCGTTCGGAGCGCGTCGGTTGACGGCTTCGGCGCGTGTGGTGTCGTCATCGTTGAGTAAATATGAATTCTTAGCGGTAAAAGCACAGGAAAGAAGCACGATAACGGCGGCGCAAATCAACACGGTGGCAGGCAGACGCCGGAGCGATCCAGCCGCTTTTTTTGATTTTTCAGCCATTTTGATCTCCACTTCTAAAATGATTATGTAACAATAGATTACAAATAATTCTATGCCTTAATCGCGGATAGTATACTATAATTCACCACAAATGTCAATATACCTGCGTTTATGCAGACATCATCCACCACCGCGCAAATATTATGTCAACTCGGCCGAAAAATGTCGGATTATGTTAACTACAAAATACAACAAAAAGTTACACAATATATGCGGCCGTGGAAAAAGAAAGAGCACCCCATGTAGGGTGCTCTCATTATTCACCAAAATTCGCATATGGTAACTACTGTAAAAAATATGTTATTATGTCTACTAAATCATCCGGAAATTTTAGCGCGTTCTAAAATTTTTTATTTTTTCTTCGGCACGTTTCGACCGTAAGCTCCGCTATCAGCAGTATCAGTACTATCAGCAGAGCGAAGAAGCCCCATTTCATCGGAAGCAGATACCTCATGCGCAGATAGGCATGATAGCCGAGCAGGGAGGCGAAGGAGACCAGCGGGACGCTTATAGCGAGCTTCGGCACGCAGAACGCGACGGCGAGCACGATGGCGTCCGCCATGAAGAAATAGCGGTCGTGCATGTGCGGGAGAAAGAGCGGCACTCCGACTGCGAGTATCGCGGCGCAGAGCAGGAGTTCCTGACTTCCGATACGCTTGCGGCAGGCGATGACTGCGATTATCAGCGCCATGCAGATGACGAACGAGATCAGCGTACCGATACGGCCCGCGAGGGTCGGGTCGGCAACGTTTGTGACGTAGGCGAATACGGAGGGAGAATTGTAGTTGAGCCCGGTGCCTATCGTCGAGGCGTCGCTTACGTATGTGAGAACGGTGTCCCAGAAGCCGCGCCCCGCTATTATCGCGGGACTCACCGCGGCGAGGTAGGCGGCGGGGAAGAGCGGCAGGTGATACCACTTCACGCGCCTCGTGAAGAGGAAGAGCGCGAATACGGGGAGAACGAAGATGGCCTGCAGCTTGAAGGCGAAGGCAATGCCCGCGAGGATCAGAGCGCCGACGGGCTTCTTCTCGAGCCCGAGCGCGACGGAGAGGAGCGCGAGCGATGCGTACACGGCGTCGCACTGACCCCAGAGCGAGCCGTTGAGGAACGCCGTCGGCAGTGCGAGAGTCAGAACGAAGCAGAGGCCCGCTCTGACGGGACTCGACGAGACGTGCAGCGTGATCCTTCCGAGCGCGTATGCGAGCACGAGCTCGAAGAACACGGAGAATAATTTAATAAGGTATAGCTCCGAGACGGGAATATAGGAGCAGACCGCGAGGAAAAAGAGGTAGGGGACGTTGTAATTTCCTATCGGCGCGCCTATCGCGCGAAGCCCTCCGTTTGCGCGGAAAAACTCCGTCCACGGCGCGAGGAAGTCCTGATAATCGAGCGTCTCATAGTTGAAGACCAATACCCTCGCGAGCAGGAGAACGAGCAGAGGGATAAAAAAAGCCGCGGTCCGCGCAGCGGTATCGACCGCGCGCAGAGAGCGGAGCATGAAGTAGCCGAAGGCGGCAAAGAAGACGAGCAGAACGGTAATGACGGCGACGGTGAGAGCCGAGTCGGTGCCGAGGCAGAGCGCAAAAACGACCGCCAGCGCGGCGAATACCGCGCCGGGGATGAGTGCGGCGGCGAGCCTGCCGGAACGATTGCTCATAACAGCCTCCATAGACAGGGCTTATTCACAAAAAATGCTTGACAAGCCTGTTAATATTTGATAGAATGACGCGCTATGCAATCAAAAATAAAAGCGACGCCCTCGACGCCGCTTACCCAAATAGCATACCACATATTGATTTAATGTCAATATGGCCCGACAAAACACTGACAACGCGGCCGCGTGTTCCCTGCGGCAATCACTATGACAGGAGTGATCGATCCATGCCAATGAACTTCGCCGATCCCAAGAGAGTAATGTACGGCAAGACTGAACGAGTCAGCTTTGCCAAGCAGGAGGAGATCATGGAGATGCCGAATCTCCTTGAGATCCAGAAGAACTCTTACAAATGGTTCATCGAGAAGGGCCTCCGTGAGGTCTTCCGCGATGTCGCCGCCATTTCCGACTATTCCGGGAATCTGGAGCTGACCTTCATCGACTATTCTCTCGACAACAATCCCAAGTATGACGTCGAGGAGTGCCAGGCCAGAGACGCTACGTATGCCGCTCCCCTCAAGGTCAGCGTCCGCCTCCGCAACAAAGAGACGGAGGAGATCAAGGAGCAGGAGATATTCATGGGCGATTTCCCGCTTATGACCAAGAGCGGTACGTTCGTGATAAACGGCGCCGAGCGCGTCATCGTCTCCCAGATCATCCGCAGCCCCGGTATGTACTATGAAAAGCGTACGGACAAGACCAACCTCTCGCTTTACAGCGCCACCGCCATCCCTTACCGCGGCGCATGGCTCGAGTACGAGACGGATGCGTCCGACATGTTCAACGTCCGTATAGATAAAAACCGCAAGCTCCCCATCACATGGCTCCTCAGAGCCATGGGTGCGTCCTGGGAGGATAAGCCCTATTCCTGGCTGACCTGCGCCCAGACCACCGGCGGAGCCGAGACGAGTGAGCAGCTCAGCGAGATATTCGGGCCCGACGCGAGGATGACCGTCACCCTCGACAAGGATACCTGCAAAAATCGCGAAGAGGCTCTGCTCGAGATATACCGACGCCTGCGTCCGGGCGATCCCCCGACGCTCGAGAGCGCGGAGACTCTGCTTTACAGCCTGTTCTTCGATCCCCGCCGCTACGACCTGTCCAACGTGGGCCGCTATAAATTCAATAAGAAGATGGCGCTGCCCCGCCGCGTAGCCGGCCACAAGCTGTCCAGACCCGTTGCCGATCCTCTGACCGGCGAGCTCCTCGCCGAAGAGGGCGAAGTCCTGACGCTCGAGCGCGCCGAAGCCATCGCAAGGCGCGGCGTGACCGAGATATGGGTATACGCCGGCGAAGCCGAGGCCAAGGTGTTCTCCAACGGCATGGTCCCGCTCGACGCCTTCGTGGACTTCGACGTCTCCGACCTCAACGTCAAGGAGGGCGTCCGCTTCATCGTTCTCCGCAAGCTCCTCGAGCAGTACGAGGGCGACGAGCTCCGTGAAGCCATCATCGACAACATCGAGGACCTGCTCCCGAAGTACATCATCCCCGATGACGTCTTCGCCTCCGTCAACTACCTCAACTGCCTCGCCGTCGGCATCGGCGAGCCCGACGATATCGACCACCTCGGCAACCGCCGCATGCGCAGCGTCGGCGAGCTGCTCCAGCAGCAGTTCCGCGTCGGCTTCTCCCGCATGGAGCGTGTCATCCGTGAGCGCATGACCCTGCAGGACCTCGACATCGTCACTCCGCAGTCCCTCATCAACATCAGACCCGTGACCGCGGCCATCAAGGAGTTCTTCGGCTCCTCGCCGCTGTCCCAGTTCATGGACCAGACCAACCCCCTCGCCGAGCTCACTCACAAGCGCCGTATGTCGGCTCTCGGCCCGGGCGGTCTCTCCAGAGAGCGCGCCAACTTCGACGTCCGCGACGTACATTACAGCCACTACGGCCGCATGTGCCCGATAGAGACGCCTGAAGGCCCGAACATCGGTCTTATCAGCTACCTCGCCTCCTACGCGAGAGTCAATGAATACGGCTTCCTCGTCGCCCCGTTCAGGCGCGTCGAGAAGGGCACCTGCTTCGTCACCGACGATATAGAGTACATGACCGCCGACGTAGAGGATCAGTACATCGTCGCTCAGGCCTCCGAGCCTCTTGACGAGAACGGCTGCCTCGCCAATGCGCGTGTCACCTGCCGTCACCGCGACGAGATCATCGAGGTCGACAGAGAGCGCGTCGACTATATCGACATCTCCCCGCGCATGATGGTCTCCATAGCGACTGCCATGATCCCGTTCCTCGAAAACGACGACGCGAACCGTGCCCTGATGGGCGCGAACATGCAGCGTCAGGCGGTGCCTCTTCTCGTAACGCAGGCGCCCGTCGTTGCCACCGGCATCGAGCACAAGTGCGCCGCCGACTCCGGTGTCGTCGTCATGGCAGAGGGCGACGGTGTCGTCACCCGCGTCTCCGCCTCCGACGTGACCGTAAACTACGACGATGTCGGCAGCGTGACCCACAAGCTCCTCAAGTTCCACCGCAGCAACCAGGGCACCTGCATCAACCAGCGCCCGATCGTCAAGGTGGGCGAGCGCGTCACCTCCGATACCGTACTGGCCGACGGTCCCTCCACGAGCCAGGGCGAGATAAGCCTCGGCAAGAACGTCCTCGTCGGCTTCATGACCTGGGAAGGCTACAACTACGAGGACGCGGTCCCCATCAACGAGCGCCTCGCGCAGGATGACGTTTTCACCTCCATCCACATCGAGGAGCACGAGATAGACTCCCGCGACACGAAGCTCGGACCCGAGGAGATAACCAGAGACATCCCCGGTGTCGGTGAAGATACCCTCAAATACCTCGACGAGCGCGGCATAATCACCGTCGGCGCCGAGGTCAGAAGCGGCGACATCCTCGTCGGCAAGGTCACCCCGAAGGGCGAAACCGACCTGACCGCCGAGGAAAGACTGCTCCGCGCCATATTCGGCGAAAAGGCCCGCGAGGTCCGCGACACCTCCATGAAGGTGCCCCACGGCGAGAGCGGCATAGTCGTCGACGTCAAGGTGTTCACCCGTGAAAACGGCGACGAGCTCTCTCCGGGCGTCAACATGGTCGTCAGAGTCTATATCGCGCAGAAGCGCAAGATCTCCGTCGGCGACAAGATGGCCGGCCGCCACGGCAACAAGGGCGTCGTCTCCCGCATACTCCCGCGCGAGGACATGCCTTATCTGCCCGACGGCACCCCGCTTGACATCGTCCTCAATCCTCTGGGCGTCCCGTCCCGTATGAATATAGGACAGGTGCTCGAGGTCCACCTCGGCTACGCTGCCAAGACCCTCGGCTGGAAGGTCGCGACCCCGATATTCTCCGGCGCGGACGAGAGCGAGATAATGGATCTGCTCGAATATGCCGGCCTCCGCAGAGACGGCAAGAGCATCCTGTATGACGGACGTACGGGCATGCCGTTCGACAACCCCGTCACCGTCGGCTACGTTTACTTCCTCAAGCTGCACCACCTCGTCGACGATAAGATCCACGCCCGCAGCACCGGCCCGTACAGCCTCGTAACGCAGCAGCCTCTCGGCGGCAAGGCGCAGTTCGGCGGCCAGCGCTTCGGCGAAATGGAAGTCTGGGCTCTCGAGGCCTACGGCGCGGCTTATACCCTGCAGGAGATACTGACCGTCAAGTCCGACGACGTGACCGGCCGTGTCAAGACCTACGAATCCATAGTGAAGGGCCACAACGTGCCTCAGCCCGGCGTGCCCGAATCGTTCAAGGTCCTCGTGAAGGAGCTGCAGTCCCTCTGCCTCGACGTCAGAGTGCTTGACGGCGACGGCAACGAGATAGAGCTCAAGAGCGACGATGACGACGAGTATCAGGGCGGCTACGGCGACGACAGCGTCTACGCCTCCGACGATACCGAGATCGTTGCCGAGGGCTACACCATCGAGGACGTCGATCCCGACGTGCTCGGTGCCGACGTTCCCGTTGACTTTGATTTTGAAGACGATGGAGAATATGAAGAGGAGGACGAGTGATGAGCAACACACCGTTTGAAGCTATCCAGATAGGTATAGCCTCTCCTGAAATGATAAGAAAGTGGTCTTACGGCGAAGTCAAGAAGCCCGAGACCATAAACTACCGCACCCTGAAGCCCGAGCGCGACGGCCTTTTCTGCGAGCGCATCTTCGGGCCCACGAAGGACTGGGAATGCCACTGCGGTAAATATAAGAAGATCCGCTACAAGGGCAAGATCTGCGACCGCTGCGGCGTCGAGGTCACCAAGGCCAAGGTGCGCCGCGAGCGCATGGGCCATATCGAGCTCGCCGCCCCCGTGTCCCACATCTGGTATTTCAAGGGCATACCCTCCCGCATGGGTCTCATCCTTGATATCTCCCCGAGGATCCTCGAAAAGCTCCTGTATTTCGCCGTCTATATTGTGACCGATCCCGGAGATACCCCTCTGATGAAGAATCAGATCCTCACCGAGAAGGAATACAGGGACTATAAGGAAAAGTATGAAGACGACTTCAAGGCCGGCATGGGCGCCGAGGCCGTCAAGGAGCTCCTTTCGCAGATAGACTGCGAGAAGCTCTCCGCCGAGCTCCGCGCCGAGCTCAAGGACGCCTCCGGTCAGAAGAAGGCGAAGATAATCAAGAGACTCGAGGTCGTCGAGGCGTTCCGCATCTCCGGCAACAGACCCGAGTGGATGATCATCGACGTCCTGCCCGTCATCCCGCCCGAGATACGCCCGATGGTCCAGCTCGACGGCGGCCGCTTCGCAACGAGCGACCTCAACGACCTGTACCGCCGCGTCATCAACCGCAACAACCGTCTGAAGAGGCTCATCGAGCTCCGCGCGCCCGACATCATCGTGCGCAACGAGAAGCGCATGCTGCAGGAGGCCGTCGATGCCCTTATCGACAACGGCCGCCGCGGCAGAGCCGTCACCGGCGTCAACAGCCGCGTGCTCAAGAGCCTTTCCGATATGCTCAAGGGCAAGCAGGGCCGCTTCCGTCAGAACCTGCTCGGCAAGCGCGTCGACTATTCCGGCCGTTCCGTCATCGTCGTCGGACCCGACCTCAAGCTCTTCCAGTGCGGACTTCCGAAGGAAATGGCCATCGAGCTGTTCCGCCCGTTCGTCATGAAGAAGCTCGTCGAGGATGGCATCGCCAACAACATCAAATCCGCCAAGAAGATGGTAGATAAGGGCCGCACCGAGGTGTGGGTCGCTCTCGACGTCATCATCAAGGAGCACCCCGTTCTCCTCAACCGTGCGCCTACGCAGCACCGTCTCGGCATCCAGGCGTTTGAGCCCGTGCTCGTCGAGGGTCGCGCGCTCAAGCTGCACCCCCTCGTCTGCACCGCATACAACGCGGACTTCGACGGCGACCAGATGGCCGTCCACGTTCCTCTGTCCGCCGAGGCGCAGGCCGAGGCCCGCATCCTCATGCTCTCTACCAATAACCTGCTCCGTCCGCAGGACGGCCACCCCGTGACCGTTCCCACGCAGGACATGATACTTGGCTCCTACTACCTCACCTATACCAAGGATGAGCCGGGCATGGGCAAGATATTCTCCTCCCCGAACGAGGCCCTCATGGCCTACGACGAGGGATACCTCGGCATCCACGCCCCCATCAAGGTCCGCATCACCCGCGAGATAGACGGCGTCAAGCGCTCCAAGCTCATCGACACGACCGTCGGCCGCATAATCTTCAACGAGCCCATCCCGCAGGACCTCGGCTTCGTCGACCGCTCGATACCCGGCAACGAGTTCGTGTTCGAGATAGACTTCAAGGTCGACAAGAAGAAGCTCGGCGACATCGTCGACAAGTGCATCAGCAAGCACGGCTTCACCGTCTCCACCGAAGTCCTCGACGCAATCAAGGCCATGGGCTTCAAGTACTCCACCAAGGGCGCCATCACCATCTCCATCTCCGACATGACCGTGCCTGAGAAGAAGAAGGAGATCATCGCCGCGACCGAGCAGAAGGTCATCAAGATCGAGAATCAGTACAAGCGCGGCTTCATCACCAACGACGAGCGTTACCGTCTCGTCGTCTCCGAGTGGGAAAAGGCCAACAAGGACGTCACCGACGCCCTGCAGGACAGCCTCGACGAGTTCAACCCCATCTACATGATGGCGAACTCCGGCGCCCGCGGCTCCATGAACCAGATCCGTCAGCTTGCCGGTATGCGCGGCCTGATGGCCAACACCTCCGGTAAGACCATCGAGATACCCATCAAGGCGAACTTCCGTGAAGGCCTCTCCGTCCTTGAATACTTCGTCTCCTCCCGAGGCGCGCGCAAGGGCCTTGCCGATACCGCGCTCCGTACCGCCGACTCCGGCTACCTCACAAGAAGACTTGTCGATGTATCGCAGGATGTTATAATCCGTGACGAAGACTGCCATACCGATAAAGGTCTTGTGGTAGAAGAGATAAGAGACGGCAACGAAGTTATTGAGAAGCTTTTCGACCGTCTTGTAGGCAGATGCGCGCTCAAAGATGTAGTTCATCCCGAAACCGGCAAGGTGATAGTTGCCAAGGATCAGCTTATAGGCGATAAAGAGGCAAACGAAATAATAAATGCCGGCATAAAGA
>JAZQQE010000111.1:0-2429 GCA_045628845.1 Oscillospiraceae bacterium | reverse complement strand
GTCCCGCACAGGGGGCAGGTCAATCACTCGGGGTTCGTCCCGGACGTCGCGGCGGTCGTCGCCGGTCTGCACGGCGTGTCTGCGGCCGAATTGGCGCGCATTACCTCCGAAAACGCCGAAAATCTGTTCAGACTGTCCGATTTCCTGCCGGATTTGTGAATTTTACCCAATTTGTCGGCCGGAATTTCTACGCCCGACGGCAAAAAAATATATCGGCGGGATATTGCAAAATGTATAAAAATCATATATAATAGATACGTTACTGAAAATGTACCGGTTTCGTGTGTGAAATTTGTACAAAATGAATCGCCTGCGGCAGCCGATCTGCGCGCGGCGGTCGTTCTTACGTTCGGTAGCTTTACTTGATCATATTATACAGAAAGGTGTCCGCACCGGGTATATACTGCCCCGGCGTGGACGAAGGTGAATCAAAATGGCTGACTTCAATACCAAGCAGATCCGGAACCTGGCGCTTCTCGGTCACGGCGGCTGCGGTAAGACTTCCCTCGCCGAGGCAATGCTGTTCGTGACCAAATCCATCGACCGTCTCGGCAACACCACCTCCGGCAACACCGTGTGCGACTACGACCCCGAGGCCCGCGCGCGCGGCTTCTCTCTGTCCGCAACGCCCGTCAATATGACGTGGAAGGACATCAAGATCAACGTGCTGGATACCCCCGGTTTCCTCGATTTCGCGGGTGAAGTCAAGCAGGCCGTGCGCGTCGCCGACGCTGCCGTGATCTGCGTCGACGGTAAGTCCGGCGTCGAGGTCGGTACCGAGCTCGGCTGGGATCACGCCGTCAAGGCCGGCATCCCGAAGGCCTTCTTCGTTAACAAGTGCGACGATCCCGAGACCAAGTTCGGCGATATCTTCAATCAGCTGCACGACACCTTCGGCACCTCCGTGTGCCCTGTCTTCGTGCCCGTCGAGACCGGTAAGGACGTCACCATGCTCGACCTCATCGAGATGAAGGCGTTCAAGTACGACAAGTCCGGCAAGAGAAGCGAAGTGCCCATGAAGGCCGAGTGGGAGGAGATCGGTGCCGAGTATCAGGCAGCCCTGATGGAGGCTCTGGCCGGTACCTCCGAGGAACTCATGATGAAGTTCTTCGACGAGGAGCCCTTCACCAAGGAGGAGTCCGTCGAGGCTCTGCACAACGGTATCATCGAGGGCTCCATCGTGCCCGTGTACTGCGGCTCCGCCACCAACCTCTGGGGCGTCGTGGCCCTGCTCGACGCCATCGCCGATTCCTTCCCCCGTCCCACCGCCCGCAAGGTCGAGAAGGCTGCCGACGGCAGTGCCCAAGGCAAGGATATCGAGATCAAGGTCGACGGCGATCCCGCCCTGTTCGTCTACAAGACCATTGCCGACCCGTTCGTCGGTAAGATGTCCTTCTTCAAGGTCATGAACGGCGCCGTCAAGCGCGATATGACGCTCAAGAACGCCCGCACCGGCGCCGCCGAGAAGATGGCGCACATCTATATCATGAAGGGCAAGGAGCAGACCGAGGTCGAGGAGCTTGCCTGCGGTGATCTCGGTATGATCGCCAAGCTCGCCAACACCAACACCGGCGACACCCTGAGCGCTGCCGGCGAGATCGCATACGCGCCCGTCGTGTACGCGAATCCCTACCTCTGCCGCGCGATCTTCCCGGAGACCGCCAAGGACGAGTCCAAGATCTCTCAGGCCATCGCCCGTATGCTCGAGGAGGATATGACCCTTCGCTACGAGAACGATCCCGAGACCAAGCAGATGCTGATCTACGGTATCGGCGATATGCATCTGGCTGTGCTGGGCGCCAAGCTGAAGTCCCGCTTCGGCGTCAACGTCCGCCTCGAGGAGCCGCAGATCGCTTACCGTGAGAAGATCACCAAGCCCTGCGACGTCGAAGGCAAGCACAAGAAGCAGAACGGCGGTTCCGGTCAGTACGGTCACGTCAAGATCCGCTTCATGCCCGGCGACGAGGAAGGCCTCACCTTCGTGGATGCCACCGTCGGCGGCTCCGTGCCGAAGAACTTCATCCCCGCTGTCGAGAAGGGTCTGCAGGACGCTATGGCCAAGGGTGCCGTCGGCTACCCGCTGGTCCGCCTGCGCGCCGAGCTGTACGACGGTTCCTACCACCCCGTCGACTCCGATGAGCTTTCCTTCAAGACCGCTGCCAACCTCGCATACAAGAAGTGCCTCGAGATGAGCGCTCCCTGCCTGCTCGAGCCCGTCGGCGATCTGAACGTCACCGTGCCCGAGTCCCTCGTCGGCGACGTGATGGGCGACCTGAACAAGCGCCGCGGCTCCGTGATGGGTATGAACCCCTCCGAGGAGAAGGCCGGCTACACCACTGTGCAGGCCACCGCTCCGAAGTCCGAGCTGGCTGACTATCCGATCGCGCTCCGCGCTATGACGCAGGGCCGCGGCTGGTTCGTGTACAACG
>JAZQQE010000110.1:0-11500 GCA_045628845.1 Oscillospiraceae bacterium | reverse complement strand
GCTGGAGGGCGACGGAGCGCGAGAGCCTCCCCTGCGCGGCGGCGCCGGAGCCGAGGCCCGCGGCGTTTGCGTATTCGTCGAAGTTGCGCTGCTCGGTCGCGGCGGCGGAGGCTATGCGGTTTTTCGCCTCACGGTAGGCGGGGTCGAGCGCGCTCTCCTCCGCCTCCTGCACGGCGACCTTGCTGTCGTAGGCGGCGGCGAGCGCGGCGCGGCGGGCGGCGAGCTGTCTGTCGTAGAGCTCGTTGATGTAGTCGGACATATCCGTCACGGAGGTCGCCACATTCGCGGTGAAGGGATTTTTTATGACGGTCGTCATACCGCTTCACCTCCGAGCCTTCCGTAGAGCTGCTCTATGTTCTCCGAGCGCGCGGGGACGGCACGCGCGGCGGCGGCGAGCTGCTCGGTGTAGCGCTGGCTGAAATAGCCCGCGAGCGAGGGGTCCTCGTCGAGGACGAGGTAGGCCGCGAGTCCGTAGGGCAGTACGCCGAGCGCGACGCCGTCGTCGAGCCCGAGCTCCTGCGACATGGAGGTCACGGCGGGGGGCACGGGGCGTCCGCCGCCGGGAAGGGCGCGCCACGTCGCCGAGGCGCGCAGGCACTCGTTCTGGAGCGCGGAGACGATGGCGGGCGTTCTGTGCCTGTATTCTCTGTTTTCGGGGCAGTCGGCGGTGCCGGAGGGCTCGCCGAGCTCGTCTATGAGCCCCATGGCCACCTCGAAAACGTTCTGTACGGTTACCAAGGTTCTCCTCCTTTTGTCATTCGTTTGCCGCGGGGACGGCGCTCGCCGTCCCCGCGGGCAGGTGCATTATTCGAGGGTGAACATGGCCAGAGCGGAGCTGTATCCGTCCTCCATCTTCGCGCAGGCGGTGAGCATATTGCTGCTGCTCCAGAACACATAGCTGATCTCGCCGCCGGTATAGGCCTTGGCGGTGGTGGAGTAGCGCGGGTCGCTGCCGTCCTCGGTGTAGTAGATGTCGGCGGACGCGGTGTTGCAGGAGAGGGACACGGCGCTGTTGGCGATGATGTCGGTGATGACGGGGGTCTCGACGGCGTAGGCGGAGTTCAGGCCGACGTAGACGCCGTTGGCACGGCTGCCGAGGACGAAAGCGTCGTGGATGATGCGGCCCTCGACGAGGTTGCCGTTGATGCCGGGCGGGTCGGAGTGGATCTTATAGTCGCGGAGCTTGGTCGGGGCGATGACGGCGCTCTTGTGGGTGATGAGCAGCTCGGCGCCGTCGGGCAGCCAGCCCTCGGGGCACTTGACGACCTTCATGCCGTCTATCTCGCCGACGACGCCCTTGCCGAGAGCCTTCTCGCCGAGCCTGTCGCAGGCGATGAAGTCGGGATTCTGCTTGAGGGCGCGGTAGTTGTCGGCGGTGATGAAGAGGGTGCGTCCGTCCTCGGGGACGAGGGCGTTGTCGAGGGCGGCGGTAGCCTCGGTGATGTACTCGACGACGGTGCTCTTGTTGATGGTCGCGATCTCGCCGAACTGGCCGGCGTTGTGCGCCCAGGCGGCGAGGCGGTACTTGTCGAGATAGGGGGAGATGACCTCGTCTATCTCGCGCTTGAGGGTCTTCGCGGCGCCCTTGACGTTCATCTGGTCGTTGTCCACGCCCTTGTCGATGGAGTAGGTGAAGCACTTGTCCTGGCTGAGGGTGAAGGTCTGGATGCTGTCGCCGAGCTCGGCGGGCTCGCCGTAGCGGTAGATGCTGTGGGGGATGTAGTCGTCGAGGGGCGCGGTGTCGACGGAGTACACGCTGACGGTCTTTACGCCGTCGAACTTGATCTCGTCGTTGTACGCCCCGGCGGTCACGGAGCTCTTCGCGAAGCGCTCTGCGACCTTGTCGGAGTATTTTTCTGCAAGATTGATAGCCATTTTCTGATTCCTTTCTTAACTCATGAGATAGCGAAGGAACTCGTCGGCCTCCGCGGCTGCGCCGGGGCCCGAGCGCGCGCCCGTCGTGCGTTCACGCGCCTGCATGCCGTTTTCGAGCTCCTCGAGGCGCGCGTGCATACGTCGGTTTTCGTAGCGCGTCCACGCCATCGGGAGGGAGCGGCCGTCCCGTACCTCGTCCCACACCTCGGAGGGTATCTCCTCGGCGGCGACGTCGGGATAATCCTGCATGAACTCGTCTATCTCCGCGCCGCGCCGCGCGGCAGGGTCGCCGCCTGCGAGAGCTGTGGTCTTCAGCCTCTCGTAGCGCCCGCGGATACGGTCGTAGTCCATGCCCTTCTGGGCCAGCGCGAGGGCTTCCCCGCGGCTGACCTTGCGTTCCTCGCCCATATATTTGAGGGTGAAGGCCTCCTCTTCGGGGGTCTCCGCCAGCTCATCGTTTTCGTCCCATCCGTCACGAATCTCTTCCATTTTCCGTTTCCTTTCCGAGTTTTTCGATAAAGTCAAATATGCTCACGCGGGGCACCGTCTCGCCGAGGAGCGCGCTGTTTGCGCGCGCGGCGGAGAGATACGCCTTCCGCAGTGTTTCGCCGTCGACGTCGGGCGCGAAGGCCGAGTACACCTCGCGGAAGTAGTCCGCGGCGCGGCGCGCGAGCGCGCTCTCCGCTCCGGGCTCGGCGCGCACGGCGTCGAGGTACGCGAAGTAGACCGCGCACATCCCCTCGACGGCGGCGGCGAGCTGCACGGGAGCGCCGATACTGCGGCGCGCGAGCTCGGCCGAGCGCCATATCATGTTTTCCACGAAGCCGTCGAAGCCGTCGCGCGAGGTGTAGGCGAAGCCGTTGGCGCGGGTGATGGAATCCGCCTTGAAGTGCCAGAGGTAGACGGGGCCATCCACGCAGGCTATCTGCCGCGCGCACGCCTTTACGACCCCGTTGAAGCCCGCGTCCTCGTTGGCGCGGGTGGAGTTGAAGCGTATGTCGAAGCGTTCAAGGAAGCTCCGGCGGTAGAGCTTGCCGAACATCCACGTCATGTTCGGCCCGTGCGCGAGCATCCTGCCGTCGGCGAGCTGCTCGTAAAAGCCCGCGACGGCGGCGTCGGCGCCCTGTGAGAGCGCGTCTGCGAGCTCTTCGAGCGCCGTAGCTCCGTAGAAGGTGTCGTCGGCGTCCATGAAGGTGACGAGCTCGCCCGAGCCCGCGTCGAAGCCCGCCTGACGCGCCGCGCCGGGCCCGGAATTTTTATCGAGGCGCACGACGCGCACGGGGAGTATCCCGCTCCAGCGCGCGGCGGTCTCCTCATAGCCCTCGCGGGAGCAGTCGTCGGCGATGATGACGGTGACGGGATCCTTCACCGTCTGCATGGCGATGCTCGCGAGGGCGCGGTCTATGGTCGCCCCGGCGTCGTAGGCCGGGATGACCACGTCTATGGTCGGAACGTAAGTCATGCCGTCACGCCTCCGCGCTCGCGCAGATATACTCGACGCCGCCGACCTCGACCGTGCCGATCTCGGGCGTACCGTCCATGACGGGGCGGAAATCGCGCGGGTCTGAGGGACAGAGCGCCGCGTCGCTGAAAAGCTGGAGACGGCTCTGGCAGCGGAGCAGCTCGAGCGCGGGGTCGGGCGGCACGTCGTACGCGAGGGTGGACGAGGAGTTCTCCTCGACCTTCAGGGCCTCGACGATGACGGGCGTCACGGCGCAGCCCTTTCCGGAGTCCACGGCGATGCCGTAGGCGACGTAGGAGCCGGAGGTCGGCGTGTAGGTGAAGCTCGTCACGCCCTTCTGCGAGATGTACGCCGTCTGGAGCGTCGTAAAGGCGTTCGGCGAGGTGTAGCCGCGGAGGGACACGCTCGGGCGTCTCGCGCCGGAGTAGTCTATCGTGACCTTCTCCGCGAGCGACACGCTGACGGCGAGCTTCACGCCTGTGCGGAGCTTGCGTATGTGCTGTACGAGCTTCGTCTCGTCGTCGAATTCGATGCCCTTCGCCGTGAGCGTGACCTCTCCGGCGTCGCATTTCCAGCAGTCTATGCCCCACTCCTGCGCGGCGAAATCCGTCACGCCGCGCTGGTTGACGGGGTCGCGGAAATACCAGTTGAGCAGGATGTTCGGAGCGCGGCGCGGGGCCCACTTCACGGCGGTGCCGGTCGATTCGAGCACCGTTCCCGCCGCGCCGGGCACGGGCGCAAGGCGCGCCTCGACCTCCTCGGTGAGGGTATCGTTGAGATATTCCGCGAGGGCCTTGGGACCCTCGTCGAATTTGGCTTTGAGCTCCGCGGCGGTAAGACCGCCGACGTCGTTGGGCTCGTCGTCGAGCGCGGCGATGATATCGAGATCGCCGCTGAATTTAGTCAGCATCAGGTTTCCTCCCGTTAATTATTTGACCTTGCCCGCAAGGTTGAATTCGACCGCGAGCTCGAGCACCGTCGGCGCGGCGGAAGCGTCGGACGAAGTGAGTATCATGCGGCAGTAGACATAGCGGCTCATGCGCAGGCGCACGACGCGCGTGCGCGGCATCGCGCTGACGTTGAAGGACAGATGTCCGAAGCTCATGTGGCCGAAGGTCGCGATGCCGGCGGAGATGAGCCGCGCCGCGACGCACGGGCCTCTGTCCGTTATCGCCGAGAGCGTCGCGCGCGCCCCGTCCTGCGGTTTCAGCACGGCCATGACGCGCGTCGAATATTTGCGCGACCACTCGCGCCCGGGAGCGAGGCTCCCGCTCTCCCACACGGCGTCTATCTTCTCTCCGGAGTCGCTGCGCAGGGCTTCGTCGGCGCGCAGGAGCTTCCCGTCGGCCGTTCCGAGCCAGAGCGTCCCGTCGGAGGCGGCGGCGCACGTCACGGGGACGCCGGCGTAGGCGTAAAACACGTTCCTCGCGTAGTTCCAGACGAGCGTGCGGCCCTGCGAGAAGATATAGAATTCGCCCGTCCTGTCGTTATCGGCGGTGGATATCTCCGCCGTGTCTATGGAGGCAAGGGTCTTCTCCGCGCGCGCCGAGATACGCTCTGCGGTACGCTCGTCGCGGACGGCGGCGCCGCTGAGCGCCCAGCGGTAGAGCCCGCGGGCGTGGAGCGTCACGGGGCAGTTGTCCACGAGGCGCACGAAGCCCGGTACGCCGCAGCCTATCTCGCGGTTTACGGGTATCACGGGGAAGCCGGGCACTACGCTCCCGTCTGACAGGGTCAGCGTGCCGTATTCGAGCGCCCACACGCCGTCCGTTTTGAAGGCGAGCAGGCGGTCGTAGTGCCTGACCATGCCGGTCAGCGGCGTGTTGGCGCTGTCGATGTCCACGTAGTTCATGACGGGGAAATAGGTCGGGTCGGCGGCGCCGAGCCCGTTTATCCCGGAGTACACGGCGCGGTTGGTGCCGTTGCCGTAGAGGAACAGGCGCGTGTCGGACACGCCGTTGAACGTCTCGCAAAAATGCATCGACTCGACGGCGGAGCGGTCTCCCGTGCCCTTGCGCCAGCATATCTCGAGGGTGTTCACGCCCTCGGCGGGCGGGTCGACGAGCTGCACCGTGCCCTGCGGGAGGCTTATGAACTGTGCGGAGATGACCGTGCCGTTGAGCTTTATCCACTCGACGGCGTCGAGGTCCTTTTCCGCGAGGACGAAGGTGTCCGCCGTGCCGTCGGGCGAAAAGAGCTGGCGGCACTTGCCGGAGAGGGCGTTGATGCCCTCGGCGGGCGTTCCGCCGCCCGCGGGAGGCGTGGCGGTCGTTATGAGGGGCGCGTAGCCCTCGACGGAGGCGAAGGAGCCCGTGCCGTCCCAGCTCATGTACTCCGAGCCCGTCAGCACGAAGACGCTCCCGGCAAAGCCGAAGAAGGTCGTATGCTCCGCGTCCGTGATCGTACCGACGTCGTCGGGCACGTCTCCGGTGACGTCCCAGATATGCCCGCCCGCCGCGGCGAGGAGCTTTTCCGCGCCGCCGACCCTGCCGTGCCATATCCCGCGAACGGGAGTCGCGGCGAGCTCCGCGGCGGTCTCCGTGCCGGGGCGCAGGCTGAGGTGTCCGTCGGCGGTGACGCGCCAGTTGAGCATGACGGACGCCTCGCCCGGGCTGAGTCCGACGTTGCCGTCGGGGGTCTCGTTGAGCCCGAGCATTTTGGTTATGCGAAGTATCTGTTTGATTTTTGAAGGCCCCCTTGCGGGCGCGGGGCTTTTCGGCGCTCCGCGTCCGTGGTATAATATTCGCAGTAAAAATCCCTTACGGGGATTTTTTGCACGCTGCCGCGTGCCGCCGCTTCCGCGGCGCTGCTTTATTGACGGCTGCGCAAAAATGCCCTTGCAAGCAAGCATTTTTGCTTATGGTGTAATAATTAGATAAGGAAACGAAAAGGGGTAATGCACATGGCATGGTTACAGGTCGACATCTTTTCGCGCTGCCTGATGAGGAGCGTGCCCGTCCAGGCCGTACTGCCCGACGCGCAGCTGCGCGCCGACGGGCAGACCCTGCGCACCGTGTACCTGCTCAACGGCTACACGGGCGACAATTCCGAGTGGATCATGCACGCGGACCTCTCGAGGCTCGCGGCGAAGTACGGCGCCTGCTTCGTGACGGTATCGGGCGAAAACGGCTTCTTCACCGACCATCCGCTCAGCGGACTGCGCTACCGCGAGTTCGTCGGGAGCGAGCTGCCGGAGCTGACGCGCGGCTTTCTCCCGCTCTCGGCGCGCCGCGCCGACACGGTGCTCGCCGGAGAATCGATGGGCGGCTACGGCGCTCTCCACGCCGGCATGAAGTACGCCGGGACCTTCGGGCGCATCATCTCGCTCTCGCCGGGTCTCGTCTTCCCCCTTCTGCCGACAATGACAAACGGCGAGGGCAACCTCATGGATATGCGCCGCTCGATGTTCGACGCCGTCTTCGGCGACGCGGACACCGCGCCGGGCTCGGAGTACGACCCCGCCGTCGCGGCGCGCCTGCCCGGGGAAAGGACGGATATCTTCCTCTCCTGCGGGCGCGGCGACACGCTTTACGGGCCGTGCACGGAGCTCGCGGAAAAGCTCGCCGGGGCGGGCTGGCCCGTCACCTTCGACGAAGCCGACGGCGGGCACGACTGGGACTACTGGCCTGCGGCCCTCGACCGCGGACTTGCACGCGCCTTCGGCGCGGACGTGAACGGAGGCGACAGATAATGGCACTCATACGCGCTACGATGAATTCGCGGTGTCTGCACCGCCCGATGCGCTTCACGGCGGTACTGCCGATAGACGGCCTCTTCGTGCCGCCGCGCACACCCGACTCTCCTCCCCTGCGGACGATGTACCTCCTGCACGGCTACTCCGGGAGCACCGCCTCGTGGGTGCTCGAGGGCTGGCCCCTCGGCGAGTGGGCGGAGCGCTACCGCATGGCGATAATCATGCCCGACGGCGAAAACAGCTTCTACGTCGACCACCTCGGCCGCCGGGACTTCTACGGTGAGTTCATCGGGCGGGAGCTCGTCGACTTCACGCGCCGCCTGTTCCCGCTCTCGCGAGAGCGTGACGACACTTTTCTCGCGGGCCTCTCGATGGGCGGCTTCGGCGCCCTGCGAAACGGCATGAAATACTCCGACACCTTCGGTCACGTCATCTCGGCCTCCGCCGCGAACGTGCGCGACGAGCTGCGCGAGGTGACGGACGAGCCCAACCACGTCGGGGCGACGCGCGGGTACTTCACCTCCGTCTTCGGAGACCTCGACACCGTCGAGCAGACGGACCGCTCGCTCGACGGGTGCGCGGCCGAGCTCGCGGCGTCGGCAAGGCCGAGGCCGGACATCTTCTTCGGCGCGGGCTATAACGACATGCTCGCCGTGCCGAACCGCCATTTCCGCGATACGCTGACCTCGCTCGGGATAGAGCACACCTACGTCGAGGTCCCCGGCACGCACGAGCCCGCCGTCTTCATCCCGCTGATATCGCAGGGCCTCGCCCGCGCGATAAAGGATGTCGCGCCCGAGGCGCCGAACCCCTTTACCGTCCCCTAAAAAGTCAGGCGGTGATGCTCTGCGCCTTTTTGAGCAGCTCGTCGCGCCCGGTGATATAGCCGTCGGGTATGCGTTCGAGGTACTCCGCGAGGCTGATGTGGCCCTGCGAGAGCAGGTTGTCGAGCGTCTGTACCGCGGTGACCTCGCTCCAGTAGCTCGATGCGCCGACGTCGAGCTTGAGCTTGAAGCTCCTTCCGCGCAGGGTCGAGAAGTCGAAGAGGCCCTTTCCGCCGGCGTCGCGGCGTCCATAGGAGGAGGCCATGAAGTCGACGAAGATGCGTCCGAGCTCCTCGAGGGCGCGGTGCAGCTCGAGCCTGACCATCTCGAGCGGGATGGCGCTCGCCTTCTGCACGGCGATGATGGCGGAGGTGTTCTCCGGCCTGATGTTGCCGAGGGCGGTATCCGTCGCGCCCATGAAGTTCTGCGTGTAGCTGATGGCGAGGTCGATGAACTGGCTAATCTGCGGGGAGATCTGCGCGGGATCAATGATGCGCGCGACGTTGCCCATGTCGCCTCCGGCGACGCCTATGGCCGCGCCCACCCTGTTGTCCCAGCGCTCGATGCGCGTGCGGTCGTAGACGACCTTCGGATAGGCCGTCGTCATGAGCGATATCATCGCCATGGCGAAGAGCTTGTTGACGAATACCTGATTGGGGATGAGCCCCGTGACGGCGGCCATGCCGTGGTAGCTGTCGCGCACCTCGTCCCAGCTGAGCCAGACGAGGGGATAGAGCGTCAGACCCGTGTCCCACTCGGGGCGCAGGACGCCGTTGCGCACGTACTCGCCCGCGATTATGTGCCCGTCGCCGCCGCGGCGGAGGCGGAGCAGGACGGTTGTCTTCCCGTCGGGCTCGTTTTTGATGAGGCCCGTCTCGTCCCCGTCGGGGCGGACGGTGTCGGCGGAGCCGTATCTGAACGCGCGTGCGCGGGCGTGCTCGGCATCCTCGCGGGAGGCGATGATGACGTAGGGCTGCTTCTGCACGCGCTTTTCGTTCGGGTCGCCGAAGATGACGCGCGTGTTTTCGAGCACCTCGGCGCGCACGTCGTTCGCGTCGGCGTCCCAGTAGGCGTAGATGCAGCCGTCGCCGTCGACGGCGGCGTTTCTCATCATGCGCCGCACGAGCGAGCCGAGATCGTTTTCCTCTATGAGCGTCTCCAGCGCCCCGTTGAGGGCGTCGGAGGCGCTTTCCGCGCCTACGGGCACCGCGCGCATGGCGAGCCTGTCCGCGGATACGGACGCGACGAGGAAGTTCACGACTCTCTTGATGAAGTTGAAGACGGGAGTCGGCAGACCGTTCGAGACGACGCCCTCCCACTGCTTGCCGATGAAGAAGTTTTCGTTGGTCTCCACAGTGTCGTAGAGGCCGGCGGAGGTGTTGTAGTCGATGCCCTTGAGATAGTCGTTCCAGACGCTCATCGCTTACCTCCCGACCTCATAGCCGAGGACGTGCGCCACGCCGCTCGAGAAGCGGCGCATCTCCTCCTCGGCCTCGCCGTCGAACGCGGCGGTCTTCTCCCCGGCGGGAGCATTTTCCGTCCTCCCCCTGCCGGCGAGGACGAGCGCCGCAGCGGACATCGCGAGGGAGAGCGCGGCGGCAGCAAGAATTGCCCAGATCATAAAAATCCTCCTTTGATTCAAGGCGCACGTGCGCCGTCATACTGATATCTGTAAATGCTTTGATTGGATATCAGTATCAGTTACATGTATCCGCGCCCCGGCGCGCCGCCCGCCATGTACTCGGCGAAGCGGTCGCGCCGTGCGCTTTTCGCGGGCGGGGCGGCGAAGCGGTACGAGGCGAAGTAGCGCAGCGCGTCGCAGACGTGGGTTATCTCGTGCGGCTCCGTCGAGCAGTCGGACGGGTCGTCCCGGCTCCTTATGAGCTGCGGGAGGAAGTCCGTCAGCGCGTTGCAGTCCGCCGTGACCGTAAGGGCGGGCGGCGAGCCGCGGAGCAGCTCCTTGACCATCATCCAGCCCTGCACTCGCGCGGGGCTCGCCCGCGTCAGCGGCACGCCGCACGAGGCGAAGACGTCCGCCATCGAGCGGCCCGTGTCCTTCTGCGTGCTCCACAGGTCGGGCGGGGCTATCGTCGCGGCGACGCGCTCGGAGGCGGGAGTGAGCGCGGCGATCTCCTCTGCGGCGCGCGAGACGATGAGGCCCGGCCTGCACAGCTCGCGGTACACGAGCGCGCGCCCGTCGGGCTTCACCGCTATCCACAGACACGCGAGCATATCGAGGCCGTAGTCGACGGCACGGTAAATGACGGACCCCGCGGGCGGCCCGCACGGCGCCGTCACGTGGACGCGCGGGTCGAATTCCGGGAAGAACTGCCCCGCGAGCACGTCCCAGTCGCCGTAGCGGTGGGCGCGGCGTATGTCCTCGGGGAGCGCGTCGAGCATCCGCACGTATTCGGGCGAGGCCTCCATGAGGTCTGCGTTGTCCTCGACGGTCGCGGGGATGAAGGCGTAGTCCTCCGGGCGCTCGCCGTCCCTGAAATCGCGGGAGACGAAGAGGCGCTTGACCCACCCGTGCCCGACCCCGCCGGGGTTGCACGTCAGATAAAACCGCTTCGGTATGCCGTTGACGCCGCGCAGGCACGCGCCGAGGACGCGGAACTGCCGCTCGGTGAACTGCGTCGCCTCGTCCATGAATATCCAGTCGTATTCCTGCCCCTGATACTCGAGCTCGCCGGGGAGTCCGGAGAAATGCCCGAAGCGTATCTCCGAGCCGTTTATGAACTCCGCGCGGCGGTTCGAGCCGTTATAGGACGCGAGCCCCTCCGGGAGCAGGCGCAGGAGCGGCAGTATGAGCGAGTTTTCGAGCTCCGGGTACGTGCGGCGCACTATCAGGATGCGGATGCCCGGAAAGAGGAGCGCGCCGCGTATCGCCTGCACGCGCACCGCGTGGGACTTGCCGCCGCCTCGCGCGCCGCCGTAGGCCGTGTAGCGCGCCGTCGAGGCGTAAAAGAGCGCCTGCTTCGGATTCGCGTGCCCGAGGTCGACGACGAGCGCGTCACTCATCGTCCGTCCCCGCGAGCCTCAGCTCGACCGTGACGTGCGAGGGCCGCTCGGGCTTGTCCGAGTAGCCGCCGTAGAGCTTCTGCCGCAGCAGGAACACGCTCTTCGAGGAATTCGAGCCCATCCACCGCGGGTCACATTCGAGCTGCGCCGCTATGCGCGTCATCGCGCGGCGTACGGCCTGCGACGTCTCGGGAGCGTCCGCCATGGCGCGCAGCTCGTCTATCGAGACGTGCAGGTACGCCGCGAGGTCCGCCGCGGAAAAGAGCGCGTTCGCCTCCTCGCGCTCGCGGAAATATCTGCTTATCCTGTTCCCGATGTCCATTGACCGCTCCTTTCATTTGCCCGCCGTATTCCCGTCTTCCCGTAGGGGAGGGGCTTGCCCCTTCCGTCCTGATCTTCCCGTCTTCCCGTAGGGGAGGGGCTTGCCCCTCCCGTCCTGATCTTCCCGTCTTCCCGTAGGGGAGGGGCTTGCCCCTCCCGTCCTGATCTTCCCGTTGTCCCGTAGGGGAGGGGCTTGCCCCTCCCATCCTGATCTTCCCGTTGTCCCGTAGGGGAGGGGCTTGCCCCTCCCGTCCTGATCTTCCCGTCTTCCCGTAGGGGAGGGGCTTGCCCCTCCCGTCCTGA
>JAZQQE010000109.1:0-21624 GCA_045628845.1 Oscillospiraceae bacterium | reverse complement strand
CGGCTCGATATGCACGACCCGTGTTATTGCCGGTATCGGCGTGCCGCAGATAACTGCGATCACTGATTCTGCCGAGGTCGCCGCCAAGTACGGGATCCCCATCATAGCCGACGGCGGCATCAAGTACTCCGGTGATATCGTCAAGGCGCTTGCCGCCGGTGCTTCCACCGTCATGATAGGCTCGCTCTTCGCGGGCTGCGAGGAGAGCCCGGGAGACACCGAGGTCTATCAGGGCCGTCAGTTCAAGGTCTATCGCGGAATGGGCTCGCTTGCCGCTATGGCGAGCGGAAGCAAGGACAGATACTTCCAGGAGAAGAACAAGAAGTTCGTCCCCGAGGGCGTCGAGGGCCGCGTCCCGTTCAAGGGCAGCGTTTCCGAAACGATATACCAGATGATGGGCGGCCTCCGCAGCGGTATGGGCTACTGCGGCACTCCGACGATAGACGACCTGCGCACCAGGGCCAAGTTCGTCAAGATAACGAGCGCCGGCCTCCGCGAGAGCCATCCGCACGACATCTACATCACCAAGGAAGCGCCGAATTACAGCACGAACGTGCAGTAAGCTGCGCCCTTCGAAGGAGGAGAGAGTATGGACAGCATCGAGCGTCTGCGCGCTATGCTTGACGAAGCCGATAACGTCGTTTTTTTCGGCGGCGCCGGAGTCAGCACGGAAAGCGGCATCCCCGATTTCCGGAGTGTGGACGGGCTTTATTCGCAGAAGTACGATCTCCCTCCCGAGACGATCATCTCACATAGCTATTTTGAAGCTCATCCCGCGGAATTCTTCCGTTTTTATAAGGACAAGATGCTCTTCCCGGACGCGGAGCCCAATGCCTGCCATCTGAAGCTCGCAGAGCTCGAGGCGCAGGGAAAGCTGAAGGCTGTTGTCACGCAGAATATCGACGGACTCCATCAGCGCGCGGGAAGCAAAAACGTACTCGAGCTGCACGGGAGCGTCCACAGAAACTACTGTATGTCCTGCGGGAAAAAATATCCGCTCGATTTCGTGATCCATTCCAAGGGAATACCGACCTGCGAATGCGGAGGCACGGTGCGCCCCGACGTGGTATTGTATGAGGAAATGCTCGACGGGGATATCCTTCATCGCTCGCTCGAAGCGATAAGACACGCCGATATGCTCATTATCGGCGGTACCTCGCTCGTAGTTTATCCCGCGGCCTCGCTCGTCGAGTATTACCGCGGGAACAAGCTCGTCCTTATCAACAAGAGCGCCACACAGATGGACGGCAGAGCCGACCTCGTCATCGCGGACAGCATAGGAAAGGTCTTTTCGCAGCTATGAGCAGAGTCGACATACTTGGCGTCGGATTCGATCCGATGACTCCGGAGCAGGCCGCGGACGCAGCGCTGACGTTTTCCGGCGGCGCGCGCATAGTGACGCCGAATCCCGAGATAGTCATGGCCGCGCGGGAGGATCCGGAGCTGATGGACATCATCAATTCCTCCGAGCTCGTTGCGGCTGACGGAATAGGGATAATCTATGCCGCGAAGATCCTGAAAAGATCGCTTCCCGGCAGAGTTACCGGCATAGGCCTCGTGAGCCTTATTTTCGAACGGCTCGCGCCCGTGCACGGCAGAGTGTACCTCTTCGGCGCGAAGCCCGGAGTTGCAGAGCTCGCCGGAGAGAATATCGCCAAGCAGTATCCCGGCATCGAAATAGCCGGATGTCACGACGGCTATTTTTCCGATGACGCCGATATCATCGCCGATATCAACCGGTGCAGACCCGACCTGCTGCTCGTATGCCTCGGCGTGCCGAAGCAGGAGCGCTGGATGGCGTCGCGCAGGGGATCTGTTGACGTCAAGCTGATGATGGGTCTCGGAGGCGTCCTTGACGTCTACGCGGGGACGGTGAAGCGTGCGCCGAAACTCTTCCAGAAGCTCGGCCTCGAGTGGCTGTACCGCGTAATATGTCAGCCGTCGAGATTCAAACGTACCCTGAAATTACCCAAATTCCTGTTCGCGGCCATCCGCGCGCGTTTTTCGGAGAAATGAAAATGGGCAAGCTTATCGTGTTCGAGGGCATAGACGGCTCCGGCAAATCGACACAATTCAAGAGACTGTGCGCCGAGTTCGGGCAGCGCGGCACCGAGTTCCGCAGCATCGTGTTCCCTCGGTACGACAAGGAATCCTCTGCACTCATCCGCATGTACCTCGGCGGCGAGTTCGGCATCAGGCCGGAGGACGTCGGGCCGTACGCCGCGAGCGCCTTTTACGCTGTTGACAGATATGCGTCGTATAAGCAGGACTGGGGAAGCTATTACGAGGCGGGCGGCCTTATCATAACGGACCGTTACACGACGTCCAACGCCATCCATCAGTCCGTAAAGCTTCCGCCGGAAGAACGCCCTGCGTTCCTTGAATGGCTGTGCGACCTCGAATACACGAAGTTCGGCCTTCCGAAGCCCGATATGGTTTTCTTCTGCGACGTCGACGCGTCTATATCGATAAGTCAGATCCGGAAACGCGGCCTTGAAACGGATATCCACGAAAAGGACGCCGAATATCTCGCCAAATGCGCCGAATGTGCCCGTATCGCCGCAGAGCAGCTCGGATGGATCCGTATCGACTGCGCGCCCGGCGGCGTCATGCGTACGCAGGAGGACATAGCGGGGGAGATACTCGCGAAGGCTCTCGCCGACTGAAAGGAGCAAAAATGGTATATATTCTCCTCGGGAAAGGCTTTGAAGAAGTCGAAGCCGTAGCTCCCGCCGATATACTCCGCCGCGGTGGTGTGAAGACCGAATTCGTCTCGGTAGGGCAGAAGTCCGTCTCCGGAGCCCACGGAATAACGGTCACGGCCGATATCACGATAGACAAGCTGAATCTTTTCGACGCGGATATGATAATAGTTCCCGGAGGCCTCGGCGGCGTCGAGAGCATAGAAGGCTCAAAGGCCGCCATGGAGACCGTAAGGAAAGCGTTCGAGACGGGGATACCGCTCGGCGCCATCTGCGCCGGTCCGCGTGTGCTCGGAAAAGTCGGTGCGCTCAAAGGGAAGAACGCGGTATGCTATCCGGGCATGGACGAACAGATGGGCGGCGCCGTCATAGACAACAGCCGTATGGCCTGCACTGACGGCAATATCGTTACGGGGCGCGGTCCCGGTGCCGCGATCGCATTCGGCCTTGAAGTCCTGAAATTCATGAAGGGCGAGGCCGCCGCGGCCAAGGTCGCCCGCGAGATGACTTATGATCTATATTAAAAAAGAACTGCGCCGCGCCGTCAGAGCCCGCATAGCAGAGCTTGACGCGGCATATATTTCCGAAAGCGACTCGCGTATATGCGCGCGAGTGCTTGAGATCGATGAAGTTAGGGATGCTGAACTCATCCTTGCATATTACAGCATGGGCCGCGAGGTCGATACTCACGAACTCATCGACGCTCTGCGCGCCATGGGGAAAAAGGTAGCTCTTCCCGTATGTGAGAAGGGCGGATTCATGAGATTCGTGGAATACACGGGCCGTATGAAGCCCGGTCTTCTCGGAATAAGCGAGCCCGAAGGGGGCTCTGAAATGATCCCGCCGCCGGACTCCGTCATGATAGTTCCCGCCGTCGCGTTCGACGAAACGGGATACCGACTCGGCCAGGGCGGAGGGTACTATGACAGATACCTTGCCGCGAACGAAGTCTTCGCTGTCGGCATTGGCCGCGAGGCATTGTTGCTCGACAGAGCTCCGCGTGAGGAGCATGACCTGCCGGTAAACGTTCTCGTTACGGAAGAAAAAACGGCGAGGCTCCGTTAGGAGCCCCGCACGCCAAGCCGTTCAGCAGCCGCAGCCGCAGTCGTTGCCGCATCCGCCGCCGCAGACGGGAGTGCCGCAGCCGCATCCGTTGCCGTTGCCGCTGAATATGATGAGAACGAGAATGATTATGATGATCCAGACCCAGCAGTTACCGTTATTGTTTCCGCAAAACATGTGAAGTTCCTTTCTCCGAGATGATTTCCGGTCCGCGTCAGCGGTCCGGACGGCGGCGCTTCGGGTCGCGGCCACCGTCGCGCTATACTATGTCATCCCTTTCGTTTGGGTGAATGCCCGACACGTCAAAAGGAGTAATTATGTCTGACGACAACAACCGTATTTTCAATATAGAGGACCTCGACTCGCTCGCGGATACGCCCGAGGCGCAGACGCAGATGAGCGACGATGAACTGAATAAGCTTTTGTCCTACCTCGATGACGAGCCTGTCAAGGAGTACATTCCGGAAACTCTAACTGCACCGGATGCTCCCGAGGCCGCACCTCCGACGCCGCCTGCGGATATGGAGGCGACGACCGTGACGGACCTCTCCGGCATACTCCACGGCAGTACCGGGACACTTCCTCAGGACGAGGCGACGCACGTCATACCGGACGACGTCCGCAGGGTATACGATACTGCGCCTGTCTCTCCCGAGCATACCGGCCCGGTCGCTCCGCAGGAGCAGCAACCTGAGGAAAAATACGACAAGAGGGACTACCGCGCCATCCATAGAGACCGGCGGCACAGGACGGGCTGCCTCGGCGGCATCCTGTATTTTCTCTTCGTCGTTTGCCTCAGCGCGGCGCTCGCGTTCCTCGGCTGGATAGCCGCCAACGACGTTCTTGCGCTCAATAAGCCGGAGAAGACCGGAATGGTCGTGCTTCCCGAGGAGATTTTTACCGTGCAGACGGACGAGGACGGGGAAGAATACACGACCGCGGATATCGATTACGTCGCCGATGAGCTCAAAAGAGAGGGGTTCGTCGACCATCCGTTCCTCTTCAAGATATTCGCGAAGATATCGCACGCCGATAAGAAGGTCGATCCCGGCGAGTACGAGCTGTCGACAACGTACGATTTCAGAGCGCTCGTAGCCCACATGCAGGGCTTCGAGAAGTATGATACCGACGAGACGACGCTTTGCACCATCCCCGAGGGCAAGACGCTGAAACAGACGTTCGAGCTGCTCGAAGAGGCTGGGGTCTGCAAGGCGGATGATCTCTGGAATTCCGCGGCCAACACGGATTTCGACTACTGGTTCCTCTCCGACGACACTCTCGGAGACGAGCGCAGGCTCGAGGGCTTCCTCTTCCCGGATACCTACGAATTCTGGATAAACATGAATCCGGATAACGTGCTCATCAAATTCCTTGATAACTTCAATGCGAAATTCACCGAAGAGATGCTCGCTGCCGCAGAGGAAAAGGGCATGGACGCGAGGCAAATAGTCACGCTGGCATCCCTCATCGAGATGGAGGCCGCAAACGATGACGAGCGACCGACGATAGCGTCCGTCATATATAACCGTCTTGACAGCAGCGACTTCCCGTTCCTGCAGATAGACGCATCCATCCAGTATATCCTGCCCGAGCGCAAGGAGCGGCTTTCAAACAGTGACCTGCTCATTGATGACCCCTACAACACGTATATGTACAGGGGCCTGCCGCCCGGACCCATCGCGAATCCCGGACTTGCCTCCCTTGCGGCGGCGCTGGCGCCGGAGGAAACGGGTTACTTCTTCTACGCACTCAACAAGGACGGAGTTCACTCGTTCTTCGAAGATTACTATTCGTTTAACAACTTTACCAACAGCAGTGAATACGGCGGTTGAGTAGTATAAAGCAGACAGATATGGAGGTTTTCTACCTTGGAAAAGTTAGGACTTAACGAAATCAGAGAAAAGTATCTCGCGTTCTTCGAATCAAAGGGCCATCTTCGCCTGCCGAGCTTCCCCCTGATACCTCAGGGCGACAGCAGCCTGCTCCTCATCAACGCAGGCATGGCTCCGCTCAAGCCGTACTTCACCGGCGAGGCAGAACCGCCCAGACATAGAGTCACGACCTGCCAGAAGTGCATCCGCACGCCCGATATCGAGCGCGTCGGCAAGACGAGCCGTCACGGTACGTTCTTCGAGATGCTCGGCAACTTCTCCTTCGGCGACTACTTCAAAAACGAAGCGACCGCGTGGGCGTGGGAGTTCATCACCCGGGTCCTCGAGATCCCCGTGGACAAGCTTTACGTCTCTGTCTACGAAGAAGACCAGGAGGCGTACGATATCTGGACGCAGAAGGTCGGCGTTGCGCCTGACCACATGGTCTTCCTCGGCAAGGAGGACAACTTCTGGGAGATAGGCGCCGGTCCCTGCGGCCCCTGCTCCGAGATATACTTCGACCGCGGCGAGGAATACGGCTGCCACAGCCCCGACTGCCACGTCGGCTGTGACTGCGACCGCTACGTCGAGTTCTGGAACCTCGTTTTCACTCAGTTCAACAATGACGGCAACGGCAACTACACCACCCTTGCCAAGAAGAACATAGACACCGGCATGGGCCTCGAGCGTATAGCCTGCATCATGCAGGGCGTCGACTCCCTCTTTGACGTCGACACCGTCATGAACATCACGCACCGCGTTTCCGAGCTCACCGGCGCGACCTACGGTCAGAGCACGAAGATCGACGTCTCTCTCCGTGTCATCACCGACCATATCCGTTCCACCACCATGCTCATAAGCGACGGCGTCCTGCCCTCCAACGAAGGCAGAGGCTACGTGCTCCGCCGTCTGCTCCGCCGTGCAGCGCGTCACGGCAAGCTCCTCGGCGTGACCAAGCCCTTCCTCTATGAGATAGTGGATACCGTTATCAACGAGAGCGCCTCCGCTTATCCCGAGCTTCGTGAGAAGAGAAACTACATCATCCGCGTCATAAAGGCCGAGGAGGAGCGCTTCAACCTCACCATCGATTCCGGTATGCGTATCCTCGGCGGAATGATAGACGATACCAAGGCGGCAGGGAAGACCGTCCTCTCCGGAGACGACTGCTTCAAGCTCTACGATACCTACGGATTCCCCATAGACCTTACTCTTGAGATCCTTGCCGAAAACGGCCTCGAGGCCGATAGAGACGGCTTTGACAAGCTCATGGGCGAGCAGCGTCAGCGTGCCCGCGAAGCGACCGCCGCTCTCGGAGATTTCGGCTGGGCCGCCATCGACCTCGGTCTTCCGAAGAATGAGCAGACCGAGTTCACCGGCTACGACGTATTCTCCAACGATGACGCGAAGATACTCGCCATCGTCTCCGGCGGCGAGCTCTGCTCCTCCGTCCGCGAGGGTGACGAAGCCATCATCGTCCTCGACAAGACTCCGTTCTACGCCGAAATGGGCGGTCAGGTCGCCGACGTCGGCGATATAGAAAAGGACGGCGCCCTCTTTACCGTTACCGACGTCCATAAGTCCAAGGACGGCAAATACATGCACACCGGCGTCGTGCTCAAGGGCGCCTTCAGCGTCGAAGATACGGTCAAGGCCGAGATAGACGCCGAGCGCCGCCGCGCCATCATGCGCGCTCACAGCGCCACGCACCTTCTTGACGCTTCTCTCCGCAAGGTCCTCGGTGATCATGTCGAGCAGGCCGGCTCTCTCGTTACCCCCGATACCGTGCGTTTCGACTTCACTCATTTCGCCGCCGTAACGTCCGAGGAGCTCGAGCAGATAGAGACGATGGTCAATGACGCCATCCTTGCCGACATGGGCATCGACATCCGCGAGATGCCCATCGCCGAGGCGAAGAAGTCCGGCGCGATGGCCCTCTTCGGCGAGAAGTACGGCGACATAGTCCGCGTCGTCAGCATGGGCGACTTCTCCAAGGAGTTCTGCGGAGGCACGCACCTCGCCAATACCGCGAAGGTCGGTCTTTACAAGACCGTCGCCGAGTACTCCGTCGCCGCCGGCGTTCGCCGTATCGAGGCGGTCGTGGGCAAGAAGGCGAGAGAGTATCTGCGCGATACCGTCGCCGCGAACAAGGCGGTCTCCGAGGTCTTCAAGACCTCTCCCGCCGAGCTCATGAACAAGGTCGCGCAGAATCAGAATGAGCAGAAGGAGCTCCGCCGTACGGTCGAAAAGCTCCGCAGCAAGCTCATCCAGCACGAGTCCGAGGGCTTCCTCCTCTCCGCGAGAGACGTGAAGGGCGTCAAGATCATCACCGCGCTTCTTGAAGAGGCCGAAGGCGACGCTCTGCGTACTGCGGGCGATTATCTCCGCAACAAGGATGCCGATGCCGTGTCTGTCCTCGCGGCAGTCTCTGGTGAGAAGATAAGCTTCATCGCCACCTGCGGCAAGGGTGCCATTGAAAAGGGCGTCAAGGCCGGCGAGATCATCAAGAACATCACGAAGATAGCCGGCGGCTCCGGCGGCGGCAAGCCTGACGTCGCGATGGGCGGCGGCAAGGACGTCATGAAGGTCGACGACGCGCTCGCGGCGGTCGATGAGATCGTCTGCGGCATGATAAAGTGAGGCTGTAAAAATGTCTGATTGTCTGTTCTGCAAGATAGCGGCGGGAGAAATTCCCTCTGCCTGCGTATACTCGGATGACCTCGTATACGCCTTCAACGACATCGATCCTCAGGCTCCGAAGCACTTCCTCGTCATCCCGAGGGAGCATATCAAGTCCTGCGCCGCGATCACCCCGGAAAATTCCGCGATAGTCGCCCACATCTTCGAGGTAATAGCCAAGCTTGCCTCCGAGATGGGATTTGAGGACGGATTCCGTGTCGTTTCCAACTGCGGGAAGTCCGCCGGTCAGAGCGTTGAGCATCTGCATTTCCATGTGCTCTCCGGCCGCGATATGACGTGGCCTCCGGGCTGATAAAATATTGACAGAAAGGTGGGGCCGCCGTGCGAAAAGGTGCAATCTTTGCATTCTCGTTCTCGGCGGCCATCCTTTTGTCCGGCCTTCTCGGCACGGAGACGGCTCTGTGGCTCGCCGTGCCTCTTTTCGCGATCTCTGTATTCTTCGCGTTTTCCGCAGAAAAACGGCGGACTGTGCTTTTCATAGTCCTCTCCGCCGCGTCGATAGCCATGCTGTGGTGCGTCGTCTTCAATACGTGGGTGCTTGCGCCTGTCAAGTATTATGACGGGCAAAACCGCGAGGTAACTGCACGCGCAGTCGATTACGCCGAGGACTATAAGTACGGCAGAAGCGTCGAGGTGAGAGTTGACGGCATACTCGCGAAGATGTACGTCAAGCTCGGAGAGGATGAGGTTTTCGATCCCATGCCGGGCGACGTCGTGACCGTAACGGCGGACTGCCGCTCAACTGCCGACGGCGAATTTGCCCGAAGTATTTCATCTAAAGGCGTCCATCTCTTCATCTATGCCGACGGAGTACCGGAGACGGTATCGACGAGTCCGGGCGGCATCCTCTATCTGCCGCGCAGGCTCGCGCGCAGCGTACAGACCAAAATTGCGGAGATCTTCCAAAAGGACGCCGCGGCGTTCATGCAGGCGCTTTTGACGGGAGACAGGACAGAACTCTACAAGGACGCGTATTTCAGCTCCATGCTTGCGGCCTCGGGCGTCAGCCATATCGTCGCTGTCTCCGGAATGCACGTATCCTTTCTCGTGGGCTTCATGATGCTCGTTTTCGGAAAGCGCAGGAAGCTTTCTCTGATCGCGGCCCCCGTGATAGTCATGTTCATGGCGATGGTCGGCTTCACTCCGAGCGTTACGCGCGCCGGAATAATGCAGCTCCTGCTGCTTTTTTCTCCGTTCGTCATGCGGGAATATGATCCCGTGACTTCACTCGGTGTATCGCTTCTCGTCATCCTCGCAGTCAATCCCAATGCGATTTTTAATCCGGGACTTCAGATGTCTTACGGAGCAGTCGCGGGCATTTTGCTATTTTACGATAAGTTCCTGATAAAGATAAGAAACAAAAAGAACATCGGATTTTTCAAAAGAGTCATGTACGCCGCGGCGCGCGCTGTCTGCTCGGCTCTTGCAGTGACACTGTCAGCGCAGGTCTTCGTGATCCCGCTCTCCGCCATCTACTATAGGTCGGTTTCGATCATATCGCCCGTTACGAACGTGCTGATACTCTGGGCAGTCTCGCTGACGTTCTGCGTGGGAGCGCTTGCCGTTGTCCTCGGCTTCATATTCACACCGCTCGGCGCGGCCGTCGCCGTGATTCCGACGCTTCTATTCAGATATATCCGATTTATCGCAGAGCTCTTCGGAGGCTTCGGCTTCTCATCGCTGACGGCGGATAATTTCTACGTCGCGGTGTGGCTCGTCGCTCTGTACGTTCTGCTCATCATCGCTCTCGTGTCAAAGGAAAAGCTGCGCTGGCTTTTTTTCTCGGTCCCTGCGGTCGTGCTGCTTGCCGTGACGATCATCCTTTCGACGGCTGACCCTCGGCTCGCCGCGATGGAAGTCACCGCGCTCGACGTCGGGCAGGGCCAGTGCTGCGTCATCACGTCGGGAGAGAGAGTATACGTCGTCGACTGCGGAGGCAGCTTGTTTGAAGATGAGGGCGACGTCGCCGCAGATTTCATCCACTCGCGCGGCTATACGAGTATAGACGCACTCATACTGACGCATTTTCACAGTGACCACGCCTGCGGAGCGGCGGAGCTCATGCGCCGCATCCCGACGGAAAGGCTGTACGTACCTCCGGCAGAGGATGACACGGCGGCTCTTGAAATAACGGATGATGCGGCATCCCTCGGCGTCGAAGTCATCAGCATAGGGGATACACTTTATCTCGAAAACGATGCGGGACCCGACCTGTCGCTTTATCCGCCCGTGGGTATTGAGGGCGAAAATGAACTTGGGCTTTCTGCTGTATTCTCGCTTGACGGCTATGACGTCCTCTTTGTCGGCGACATGGGCGGCGCGACGGAGCAGGTATTCCTCGAAGCGTTCGAGCTGCCTCCGATAGAGCTCCTCGTAGTGGGTCATCACGGCTCGAAGTATTCGACGTCCGCCGCATTCCTTGATGAGCTGATGCCGCAGACGGCGCTCATCTCCGTCGGAGAGAATTCGTACGGTCATCCCGCGCCCGAACTTCTTTCGAGGCTGGAAGAGCGCGGTATCAAAACATACAGGACCGACCTGAACGGGACTATCACCGTCAGGCTCGGAGAAAGGGGAGAAGCTGAATGAAAAAAACGGACGGCGCGGGGCTTGAACGCCTCAAAGCCGATATAAAGGCAGGTTCCCCATCGAACGCATATATAATCTGCGGCTGTGAGAGCTATCTGAAGGACCACTATATCTCCCGCCTCAGAAAGCTCATACTTGACGGGCCCATGTCCGATTTCAACTACAAGACCATAGACGGAGAGAACTTCGACGCCAACGTATTTGCGGAAGCGGTCGAGGCCATGCCGTCTTTTTCAGAGCGTACGCTCGTAGAGGTGCGTGACCTCGATATCTTCGCTCTCGACGAGGACGATACCGCCGCCTTCATCGATGTCATCTCCGACCTGCCCGAATGGTGCTGCGTCGTTTTCATATTCGATGCGCTTGAATACAAGTCTGACGGCCGGAGAAAAAAGCTCGCGGCGGCAGTAGACGAAAATATAGTCAAGGTCGAGATAAACGAGCAGAGCAAATCTGACCTTATGAAGTGGATAATCTCCCATTTCAAGGCCCACGGCAAGTCCATCTCGCCGGAGGAGTGCGAATATCTCATTTTCCTGTGCGGGCCTCTCATGAGCGGCCTCAATTCCGAGATAGAGAAGATAGCGACGTGGTGTGAGACGGATAAGGTCACTCGCGCCGACATAGATGCCGTCGCCGTTCCCGTGCTTGAGGCCGCCGTATTCGACCTGACGGACGCTCTCTCCGAGCGGAAATTCGCCAAAGCGGCAGATGTCCTCAATACTCTGATCATGCTTCAGAATGAGCCTTTGCAGATACTCGGCGCTATTTCCACTAATTTCAGGAGGATGTACGCGCTCAAGGTGCTGAAAAGGAACGGAGCTGATGACGCGTATATGAAGAAGACAATAAAATCGAACTCGGATTTCTATATGAACAAGCTCCTCAGCGCCGCCAACGGCTTCGGAGAAAAGCGCCTCGCACGCGCGGTCGAGCTTTGCGCTAAGGCGGATCTCGACATGAAATCGTCCTCTGCCGGCGACATCGAGCCCTTGACGGAGCTTCTGATAGGCCTCTGCGCCAATGGGTAACGCCATGCAAAAGCATACCATATCAGAAACGATAATCGTTGAGGGACGCTACGACAAAAACACGCTGCTTCAGTTTCTTGACGCGAATATCATCGAGACTTCGGGCTTCGGAGTCTTCAAAAGTGAGGAGACCGTCGGGCTCATACGCCGCCTTGCCTTGAAGACCGGAGTCGTCATACTCACGGACAGCGACGGAGCGGGCTTTGTTATCCGCAATCATATCCGCAGCTCGGTCAATGAGGGCAGGGTGCTCCACGCATACATCCCCGAGGTCGCGGGCAAGGAGCGCAGGAAGCGCCGCCCGGGCGCTGAAAATCTCCTCGGAGTCGAGGGAATGGATGCCGAGACCGTCCTCAAGGCCCTTCGCGATGCCGGAGCGACGGTAGACGGCACAGACGCTCCCGTACGAAATTCCGGCATCACGAAATCAGACCTCTTCGAGCTCGGACTGACCGGAGCGGGAGGCAGCGCCGCCGCCCGTGACGAGCTGAAAAAGAGACTCGGGCTTCCTCAAAAGCTCAGCACGAACGCGCTCCTTGAGGTACTCAACGCTCTGTATTCGCGCGAGGAGATCTATGAGCTTTCGGGGAGACACAAGACAGAGTAATTTTTGCAATAGACTATACAATTTATTGTGTTTGTGTTATAATGTCAGTTAACATTAAACGGAGGTACAAAACTATGAGATGCCCGTTTTGCAGTTACAGCGAAAGCAAGGTCATAGATTCCCGTCCCGCCGAAGAAGGCTCTACCATAAGGAGGCGCCGTGAGTGCCTATCCTGCGGTAAGCGCTTCACTACCTACGAGATAATGGAGCGTCTTCCGCTCCTCGTCGTGAAGAAAGACGGGCGCCGTCAGAGCTTCGACAGAGTGAAGCTGCTAAACGGCATGGTCCGCGCGTGTGAGAAGCGCCCCGTTCCGATGGCCGCCCTTGAAACGATAGTCGACGACATCGAGCAGGACCTTCAGAATTCGCTCGAGCGCGAGGTCTCGTCGGTCAAGATAGGCGAGATGGTCATGGACAAGCTCAAGGACCTCGACGAGGTCGCATACGTCCGTTTTGCATCCGTTTACAGGCAGTTCAAGGATATCAACACCTTTATGGACGAGCTCAACAAGCTGCTCAATTCCAAGCAGTGATCCCTGAAGGGAGGAGTCGGATATGGTCAGTAACTTCTCCGAATTCTGCGATGAGGTCCTGCGCTGCGGCTTTTCCATGGGAGGCGGCAACGCGAAGGGCATATACTCCATCGTCCCATATACGTGGGAGCAGCAGAGCCTCATAGATTCTCCCGTCAAGTGGCATACGGAGGACCCGGAGACCGACCCGTGGGAGTGGCGTATGCGCGTCCTTGAAGAGAGGGACGACATAGCCTACTCGAAGCTCTTTTTCAACGTCAGCGGCTTTATCGCAAGGGACTGGTACCCATTGTTCCTCGCTGTCCGCCGCCGCGGAGCTTCTTTCTGCGACGAGTATGAAGAAGGGCATATCGGCGCCGTCGCAAAAAGAGCGTACGACGTCATAAGAGCCTCCGCCGCCGTCCCGTTCCACGAGGTCAAGTCTCTCGCGTATATCTCCAGGGAAGAAAACTCCGCCTTTGAGCACGCGATAACGGAGCTTCAGATGCGGATGTACATCACCATCGACGGCAGAGCGCAGAAGATAAATAAATACGGCATCCCGTACGGGTGGTCGAGCACCTCTTTTTCCACGGTCGAGTCCTTCTGGGAACAGAGAGGCTTCGAGATCCCCGAGCTCGATCCCGACGAGAGCTACGATGCCATCCGAGCCAGGATACTCGAGCTCAATCCCTCTGCGAAGGACAAAACGATAGACAAATTCATAATGGGCAGATAAAAAAAGCTGCTTCCGGAGCTACGGAAGCAGCTTTTTTCTATTTTGCGCAGGTGCCGGGATACGGCGCGGTCATATCTCCATGGAGTTGTTCGAGCTGTCGACGAAGCCGACCTTTATCTCGCATTTGAACTCGGTGCGCAGGAGCTCCGCGAGCTCGTCGCGGGCCTTGAGCACGTCGTCCTTGCTGACGCCGGCAAAGCCGTCGATGGGGAAGAAGACGTGGCTCGTCTCCTCGGTTATCTTGCCGTCGTCGCTCTGACGCCATATCCAGCGGCGGGTCTTTACGGTGTTCCCGCTCACGTAGACGAGCTCGCCGTCGGGCATGACTTCGCCGTCGGTTTCGCCCATGGGCAGGAAATGATCCTCTGGCGTCGAGAAGCGTATCTCAATGTCGCCCTCGGCCTTGTCGATGTCGTGAGCGCCCATGGGAAGCTGATAACGCAGTGAGAAGGCGTTTCCGAGGTCGACTACGGAATTGATATGCGGAAGCGCGGCGCCCTTCTGCACGCGCTTTGTGAGCGCCTCGATGGAACACATGAATTTGTTCGGATTCATGCCGAGCGTCTGGAAAGCGTCTCTGCAAGCCTTGATATTGGGAAGCTCGCGGATGTTGTCGCCCTGATGGGCTGCGGCAAACTTCACGACCTCGCTGTCGAGCATGGAGCCTATGACGGCGCTGACGGAGCGGTTATCGAAGCCAACTGCGGAGACTACTCCGACGCAGTAATCGGGGAGCTTGTCAAAAACGTCCTTTGCAACGATAAATTTCTTCATTGGTGTTCTCCTGTATCAAAAATCGCGGGGGACGGATGATCAGAAATTCTCGGAGCTTATTTCGAAATAGCTCTGCGGATGGTTGCAGGTCGGGCAGACGGCGGGAGCCTTCGTGCCGATGCAGATGTGACCGCAGTTCCTGCATTCCCAGACGCGGACGGTGCTCTTCTCGAACACCTGAGCAGTCTGAATGTTGGCGAGAAGCTTGCGGTAGCGCTCCTCATGATGCTTCTCGATGGCAGCGACGAGGCGGAACTTCGCGGCGAGCTCGGGGAAGCCTTCCTCTGCGGCGGTCTTGGCAAAGCCCTCGTACATATCGGTCCACTCGAAGTTTTCGCCGTCGGCGGCGGCTTCAAGGTTGGCGGCGGTATCGCCTATGCCGCCGAGCTCCTTGAACCACATCTTGGCGTGCTCCTTCTCGTTGTCGGCGGTAGTCTGGAATATCGCGGAGATCTGCTCAAAGCCTTCCTTTTTCGCGGTGCTTGCGAAATAAGTGTACTTGTTACGGGCCTGAGACTCGCCGGCGAACGCGGCCTCAAGGTTCTTTTCCGTCTGGGTGCCTGCATACTTGTTTGCCATGATAATTTCCTCTCTTTCAGATTCGTTATATAGATTCAGTCCGGAGAAAAGCCGGAATCGGGATCACTTCTCCATGCCGCAGGGCCAGGAGCTCTCGGCGGCGAGCTGTTCGAGCATGACGGATTTGTAGAATCCGTAGCCGCCGGAGAGGTTATAGCATTCGTAGCCGTACTGCATCAGCATACGGCAGGCGATATAGCTGCGGAGTCCGCTCTGACAATGGACGTAGATGGGCTTTCCTTCGGGGAGCTCGGAGTGCCTGTCGCGGAGCTCGTCGAGCGGAATGTTGATGAAGCCATCGATACGCCCGGTCTCGTACTCTTTCGGCGTGCGGGTGTCAAGAAGCGTGACGCTTCCGTTGCGCGGGAGAGAAGGCACGTCCTCTGCGAAGAATTGTTTGTACTTGCCCGTCGCGAGATTTTCCGCCATGAAGCCGGCGAGGTTCACAGGGTCCTTTGCCGAGCCGAACGGGGGCGCGTAGGAGAGCTCGAAGTCCTTGAGGGAGACGGCGTCCGCTCCGAGACGTATCGCCGTGACGATGACGTCCATGCGCTTGTCGACACCGTCGTATCCGATGATCTGCGCTCCGAGCAGCTTCATCGTACCGCGTTCAAAGACTATCTTTATCGTCAAGCTCTTCGAGCCCGGATAGTAGCTCGCGTGAGACGCGGGAGAGAGCACGAAAGCCTCGCAGTCAAAGCCAAGCTCGCGCGCCGAGGCCTCCGTAAGTCCCGCGGAGGCGACGGTCATGTCGAATACCTTGATTATTGAAGTGCCGATGGTACCCGCGTATCTGCTGTATCCGCCGCAAATATTGTCCGCGGCTATGCGGCCCTGCTTGTTCGCGGGACCCGCAAGAGAAATAAGGACTTTTTTTCCGCTGACGAAGTTTTCGACCTCGACAGCGTCGCCGACGGCGTACACGCCCTCGGCAGACGTCTCCATGCGCTCGTTGACGGCGATGCTGCCCTTCGTGCCGAGCATTATTCCCGCCTTCGAGGCAAGTTCAGTATCGGGAGTGACGCCGAGCGCGAGAAGAACGATATCCGAGCGGAGCTCTCCCGCGTCGGCGATAGTAGTGACTATCTCGTCTCCGTCCGTCGTGATGCTTTGCACGGACTTCCCGAGGACAAGGTCTATGCCCTTCTTGCGGAGCTTCGCGTGCAGAAGGCTCGCCATGTCGGAGTCGAGAGTCTTGAGCAGATGCTTCGGACGCTGGACTATGCTGACGTGCATCCCGAGTCCGGCGAGATTTTCCGCCATTTCGAGTCCGATGTAGCCTCCGCCGACGATTACTGCGGAAGAGGGCTTTGACGTATCTATCATCTCGCGCGCGGCGAGAGTGTCCTCGACGGTGCGCAGAGTGAAGATCCTTGCCGAATCGGGAACGGGGAAGGGCGGAAGAGTCGCTTTCGCGCCTGGAGCGAGGATCAGCTTGTCGTAGCTGTCCGTGAAACGGACGTCGTTTTCAAGGTCGTGTATGGTGACTGTCTTCGCGGTGGTATCGATATCCGTGACCTCGTGGCGTACCTTGACGTCGATGTTGAATCTCGACATGAAGCTCTGCGGGGTCTTCAGCGTCAGTTCGGAACGCTCAGTGATGACGCCGCCGATATAGTAGGGAAGACCGCAGTTTGCGTACGAAACGTAACCGCTGCGCTCATATATAGTTATCTCGGCGTGCTCGTCGAGCCTTCTTAATCTTGCCGCGGCGCTTGCTCCTCCGGCAACGCCTCCGATGATGATTATCTTCATGTGTTTTTCCTTTCCGGGAGTATTTTTCAGTGTATTATTACGTTGAGACCCGCCGCTTCAAGCTGGGCTTTTCGCTTTTCCATCAGTTCGTCGGAAGGCGGCTCGGCAACGAAGATCTTTTCTTTTTTCAGTAATCTCTCGTGCTTTGAAACTCCGAGCGTGTGATACGGCAGAAGCTGAACGACACCGACCGCGTATTTTATCTCCGAGAGGAAGTCCGCAACACGGGCGAAGTGCTCCTCGGAATCGTTGAAGAGCGGTATCGTCGGGATGCGTATCTGAAGTCTTCCGCCGTGCTCAGCTATTTTCCGGCAGTTTTCGAGAATAAGCTCGTTGGGGACGCCTATTACCTGCCGATGAAGATCGCTGTCCATGCATTTGAGGTCGTACAGAAAGAGATCGGTGTACGGAAGGACCTGCTCGATTATCTCCCATCTGACGTAGCCCGTCGTATCGACGGCAGTGTGTATGCCCTCCTCCTTGCAGCGCTTGAGAAGCGCGAGCGTGAACGCGGGCTGAGAGAGACACTCGCCGCCCGAGACCGTTACTCCGCCTCCGGAGGTGTCGAAAAACGGTTTGTCACGCACGAGCCTGTACATGACCTCGTCGAGTGTCTTGTCGTCTCCGCACATATAGAGAGCTTCTGCCTTGCAGGCCGAGGCGCATCTGCCGCACTCGGTGCAGCCTGTTTTGTCGACAACGGGATAACGGATAGGCTCGCCCGCGGCGTCAGTCGTGAGCTGTCCTTCCGATATGCACCCCTCGGGGCAGACCGAAAGGCATCTGCCGCATTTGTCGAGGCCGAGGCAGCGGATATTCATCCAGTTGAGCTCAGTCTTGAATTCCTGAGACTCCGGGCTGTGGCACCACGGGCAGCGGAGCGGGCAGCCCTTCAAAAAGACCGTCGTCCTTATCCCGGGCCCGTCCTGAACGGAAAAGCCTTGTATGTCGTATGTTTTTCCGGTGATCTGTTTATCCATGACGACCCTCCGAAAGGTGATCTCATCTTGATATATATCATACATAATATAAGATGATTTTTCAATAACCCATATTGCGCTTTTTGCCCTGTCGGCGTTATAATATGAAAAAAGAAAAACCGAAAAGGGGAGTGCGTAATGTTCCAGTTCGTACCCATGACCGACCGCATCAAGGCTATCCGCGTAAAGCGTGACGCCTTTACTGCCGGCAAATCCATGACCATAAACGCTGAACGTACCAAGATATACACTGATTACTATAAATCCCACGAGAGCGAGTATCCCATGCTCAAAAGGGCCGGAGCGCTCTATACGTGGGTCGCGACACGCGAGATCACCGTCTATGACGATGATATATTCGTTGGTGTACCCGGCCCGACACAGCGCTCTCTGAGCCCGTACGTCGACTGGGACTGCAAGTGGATACCCAACGTCGTCGACGATGACGAGTCCTTCAAAAAGGCCTGGCAGTGCGAGGAAGTCGACTCCATCTACATGAGCGACGAGCAGCGCGAGATTTTCCGCGAGGCCTACGACTACTGGAAGGACCACAACCTCAATAAGATGGTGCTCGGTGCTCTTACCGAGGACTTCATCGAGGCCTCCGGCAACGGCTGCGTCCTCAACGGAACGCAGAGCGGCCCGATGCGTGCCATGGTATCCGGAATGCCGCAGGGGCACTATATCGCGAACTTCAACAAGGTCGTCAACGTCGGCTTCGGTGAGGTCCGCCGTCAAGTGCTTGAAAAGCTCGACGCGATGCGAGGCAAGATATTCGGCGACAACGCGAAAAAGCACATCTTCTATTACGCCATTCTTAAGGTCTGTGACGCCGCGATCCTCCTTGCCAAGCGTTACGCGGAAGTCTGCCGCGAAAAAGCGCGGGGAGAGGCAGAGCCCCGCAGGAGCGAGCTTCTTGCCATGGCCGAGTCTCTTGACTGGATAATGGAAAACCCGTGCAGAACGTACTGGGAGGGCCTTCAGGCCATCATCCTTTATCAGCTCCTGCTCTCGACCGACGCGCAGCAGCACGGTCAGTCCATCGGCCGCGTAGACCAGTACGTCGGAGCTCTGCTCGATGCCGACCTGCGCGAGGGCCGCGTTTCCGACGAGCTTGCTCAGGAGTACTCCGACGCCTTCATTCTCCGTCTGAGCGATATAATCGTCCTTCCGTCCTTCTCAAGCAACGTAAAGGTGCTTGAACTCCGCGCGAAGGGTCAGAACCTCTATTCCTCCATCTATAACGGACTTACACCGACCGCGGGCATAGCTCTTACGCTCGGCGGCATGAAGCCCGACGGTACGGACGCCTGCAACGAGGTTACCCGCAAGCTCCTGCAGACCTATGGCAGGATGGGCTTCCCCGATCCGACCGTCGCTCTCCGTATCTGCCCGACTACGCCGGATGACGTGTGGCGCCTCGGCATCGAGTCGAGCAAGCGCTGCGGAGGCATCCCTCAGCTCCAGAACGACGAGCTCATCGTTCCGATGATGGTCGAAAAGCTCGGCTTCACCATCGAAGAGGCGAGAGATTACAGTATAGTCGGCTGCGTCGAGCCCGCCGGCACGGGTATCGAATGGCCCGCATGCGGCATGACGGGGCGTGAATCTATATGGAACATGGTGAACATGGTCCACATGACGATAAACGGCGGCTTGAATATCAAAAACGGCAAGGTCGGTCTTCCCGGCAAAAAGCTCTACGAATTCGAGAGCTTTGAGGAATTCCGCGCCGCGTTCGAAGCGCAGATGCAGCACGCTCTCGACTGGACCGTGTCCTACTCCAACACGTTCGAGCTCGTATATTCCCACTATTTCCCGTGCGTTGTCGCTTCCTCTATGATGGAGGGCTGCCTCGAATCCGGCAAGGACGTTACCGGGGGCGGCGCGAAGCATAACCGCCGCGGTCTCACCGCGATAGGCACTGCGCACGTCGGCGACAGCCTTATGGCCATCAAGAAGCTCTGCTTTGATGACAAAACGGTTTCTCTGCGCGAGATGTACGACGCGCTCAATGCTAACTGGGAGGGCTATGAGGAGCTCCGTCAGACCATACTCAACGAGGTGCCGCACTATGGCAACGATATCGAAGAGGTCGATGAGCTTGCTTCCTGGGCTCTGGGTAAGTTCGCAGATATAATGAGCAAGGAAGAAGGACCGAGAGGCCACTATTCCGGCGGTACCTTCACCATGACCGCCCACATCTATTCCGGCGCGAATACTCCCGCTACTCCTGACGGACGCAAGGCCGGCGAGCCTCTTGCCGACGCCATCAGCTCCCGTCAGGGTCTCGACAAGAACGGCCCCACCGCGTACATAAGGAGTGCGGCAAAGCTTCCGCAGCGCTGCCTCACCAACGGCGACCAGCTGAACATCCGCTTCTCGCCCAAGAGCGTCGAAGGAGACGTCGGAGCCCTTAAGCTCAGGCAGCTCATCACGACCTACTTCAAGCTCGGCGGCATGCAGGTCCAGTTCAACGTCGTTTCCACCCAGCAGCTCCACGAGGCTCAGGCAAATCCCGACGAGTATAAGAATCTCGTTGTCCGTATCGCCGGATTCTCGACCTATTTCATCTCGCTCGATAAAAAGACGCAGGATGACTTCATCATGCGTACCGAGCAGGCCGTGTAAAAATTTATCGTGAAAAAGACCGCCTTCGCGGGCGGCCTTTTTCAATGCCGGGAAATAGCCTGATACGTTGTCAAAAGATTGTATTTGTGTCGCGATAGTGCTATATTCAAACAAAATTGTTCTTGAAGGTGAGCTATATGTACGCCAACTATCATACGCATACGGTGCGCTGCGGCCATGCGTCGGGCGCCGATGAGGAATACGTTCAGGCAGCCGTCGCCGCGGGATATACCATTTTCGGCATATCTGACCACGGTCCCTGCGTCTTTCCGGACGGCTTTGAGTCAGGATACAGAGTCAAGGTCGCTCAGCTCGACGACTATTTTTCCACTTTCGCTTCTCTGCGTGAAAAATACGCCGATAAGCTCGAGCTGCATATAGGCTTTGAGCTCGAATACTATCCGCTCCATTATGAAAGCATGCTCGAGCGCATCAGAAAGACGCCCTGCGAGTATCTGATACTCGGTCAGCACGCCATTTATAACGAACGTCCCGATTTTCTCATGTCCGCCAAGCCGTTCGAGGACCCGGAGATGCTCCGCCGTTACGTATGGGAGGTCTGCCAGGCGCTTCATACCGGCAGCTTTACATACCTCGCTCATCCCGAGGTCTTCAATTTCACGGGCCCGGAGGAGCAGTATCTCGAACTGATGCGTCCCATCTGCACAGCGGCTCGCGAGACGGGGACTCCGCTCGAGATTAACTTCCTCGGCATCCGCGACCACCGCTACTATCCGAAAGAAAAATTCTGGGAGATGGTAGGCAGCGAGCATAACGACGTGATTTTCGGCGCTGTCGCTCACGACCCGTAGGACGTCGACGATGCATATTCCCGTGAGATAGCTCTCGGATGGGTCAAAAAATACGGTCTGCATCTCGTCGATACCGTCGAACTTAGAAAGCCCTGACCGCCGGGATCAGATCGGATCTGTAATTAGATAACCGTGAAAGGCGATTTGCTTTTCACTGTTTTTATTTCCATATCGACTGATATGAAATGGCTTCTTGTATTTGATGTATAATTTATATTATAATATAGTTTGTGTTATTATAGCTTAAAGTGTCGAATTATGTACTGAAATACCCGCCCGGAGC
>JAZQQE010000108.1:0-21999 GCA_045628845.1 Oscillospiraceae bacterium | reverse complement strand
GACAGTGATCGCGCCTGCCTTATATTAGCAGAGCTTGACGGTAAATATATCGGTAACGCTTCTTTTGATACTGCCGGCGTGAGCCGCCGCAATTTTCACAGAGCCAGTATCGGAATCGCTTTGTATCTTGATTATACGGGTATGGGTATCGGTACAAAACTGTTTTCGCTGATTTTGGAAATCATAGAAAAATGCGGATTTGAAGCAGCCGAATTAACGGTCGTCGAAGGAAACGACCGCGCAATACATCTGTATGAGTCATTTGGCTTTATAGAGACAGGCCGTATTCCCAATGCCAACAAATATGATGATGGCACGTACGCAGATGAAATTTTAATGGTCAAAGCTCTCAAAAACTAAGTCCTGGCGTTCTGCTGCACCGGGAAATCTCCGGCTTATCGAGTAATAACGACACCCCGCCGAAAAGGTTTTTCGGCGGGGTGTCGTTCTGTCAAAAACTTATTTACGGTACTGCGTAATAAGCGGCATTCCCTGAAGCTTTATGAAGCTCAGATCATGGGCTTGAGATCCGGGCTGATGATGAGGGTGGCTTCGGTAGCCGCCTGGATCTCTTCGAGGGTGAATTCGGGGTTGTACTCGGTGAGCACGAGGCCCTCGGGAGTGACTTCCATGACGCCCATCTCGGTGACGATGAGGTCGACGACCTCAACGGCGGTGAGAGGAAGCAGGCACTTCTTGAGGATCTTGGGCTTGCCCTTCGCGGTGTGCTCCATCGCGACGATAACTTTCTTCGCGCCGACGACGAGGTCCATGGCGCCGCCCATGCCGGGCACCTTCTTGCCGGGGATGATCCAGTTGGAGAGGGAGCCCTTCTCATCGACCTCGAGAGAGCCGAGCACGGTCACGTCGACGTGGCCGCCGCGGATGAGGCAGAAGGAGGTGTTGGAGTCGATGTAGCATCCGCCGGGAGCGGCAACGGTGGGGACACCGCTGGAGTCGACGGCATGATGCGGGATGATGTTCTCGGGGGTGACGGTACCGGTGCCGATGACGCCGTTCTCGACCTGGAGAATGACGTGGATGTCTTCGGGAAGGTACTGGGGAATGAGGGTCGGAAGACCGATGCCGAGGTTGATGACGTCGCCGTCCTTGAGTTCCTTGGCGACACGGGCCGCTACGAAGCCTTTAATGAGCTCTTTTTCCATTACTCAATTCCTCCTTCGACAATGTACTTGACGTAGACGCCGGAGGTGACGACGTTCTCGGGCTCGATCTCACCGATCTCGACGAGATTGTCAGCCTCGCAGATGACGACGTCGGCGGCGGTAGCCATGGCGACGCTGAAGCAGCGGGTGGTACCCTTGTACCAGACGTTGCCGGCCTTGTCTACCTTGTAGCCGGCGATAAGCGCGAAGTCAGCGCGGTAGGGCTTCTCGATGAGGTAGGTCTTGCCCTCGATCTCAATGCGGCCGAGAACGTGCTCGTAATCCTCGACGATGGTGCCGACACCGGTCGGGGTGATAACGGCGCCGAGGCCGGCTCCGCCGGCGCGGATCATTTCAACGTAGGAGCCCTGCGGGGTGAGGACGAGCTCGAGCTCGCCTGCGTTGTACTGCTCGGCGATCTCGGGGTTGAGACCGACGTGAGTGGCGTACATCTTCTTGACCTGCTTGTTGTGGATCAGCTTCGCCACGCCGTAGTACTCTTCGCCGCAGGGGCCGACGGGCATAGCGCCGTCGTTGCAGAAAAGGGTGAAGTTGCCCTTGCCGCTCTTGGAGAGAGCGTCAACGAGCTTGTGGGGGTTGCCACAGCCCATGAAGCCTCCGATCATGATCGAAGCGCCGTCGGGGATCATGTCAATGGCTTCTTCAATAGAAATTACCTTTGCCATTTAGTAGCCTCCTTCAAATTGTGGTGGATAAACGATATTTCATATCCTGCCTACGCGCTGCTTCGCTCCGGCAGGTACATGCCTGAAATGTGGACACAATATAGCAGTAACATATCATAAAAATACTTTATATTCAAATACTATTTTTCTATAACAATGATAACATATCGTTAGAACAGAAAAAAGCCCCGGCAATAACAATGATAACGGCTTTTTCATATGCTGCGCGGCCGCATACGAGACGCAGTAAGGCCTTGCGGGAACGCGGAGCGGGAGCTCTGCACGGCGCCCTGCGAAGGGCGTCTGCGCGCTCCGTGGGGAGCTCCGCCGCGAAAACAGATAAAATGCGCATGAATATGCACCAAATGGGGAGCAAAATGATATATATTTTCACAACTTTGACAAATATTCAAATATTGATGCATAAATATTGACAAACGGCGCGCAGGGTGTATAATGCTTTACATATTTGATAAAAGGAATATTATTTTTAAGCGGAGGCTTTATAAAATGGATAAGAAAGATATCAAGAAGGTCGTTCTGGCATACCCCGGAGGTCTCGATACCTCCGTCATTATCCGCTGGCTCAAGGAAAACTACAATAACTGCGAAGTCATCGCCGTCGCCGGAAACGTCGGTCAGGCCGACGAGCTCGAGGGACTCGAGCAGAAGGCCCTGAAGACCGGCGCGTCCAAGCTCTACGTCGAGGACCTGACCGATGAATTCGTGGACGATTTCATAATCCCGACCATGAAGGCCGGCGCCATCTACGAGGAGTACCTGCTCGGTACGTCCTTCGCCCGCCCCGTCATCGCCAAGCGCATAGTCGAGATAGCCAAGGCCGAGGGCGCCGACGCCATCTGCCACGGCTGCACCGGCAAGGGCAACGACCAGGTGCGCTTCGAGCTCACCATCAAGCACTTCGCTCCGGAGATGAAGATAATCGCCCCGTGGCGTGAGTGGGAGCTCAAGTCCCGCGAGGAGGAGATAGACTACGCCGAGGCGCACAACATCCCCCTCAAGATCACCCGCGAGACCAACTATTCCAAGGACAAGAACCTCTGGCACCTCAGCCACGAGGGTCTCGACCTCGAGGATACCGGCAACGAGCCTCTGTATGAGAAGCCGGGCTTCCTCGAAATGGGTGTTTCACCCATAGACGCGCCCGACAAGCCGACCTACATAGAGCTCGACTTCGTGCAGGGCACTCCCGTCGCTCTCGACGGCGAGAAGATGAGCGCGAAGGACATCATCCTCAAGCTCAACAAGCTCGGCGGAGAAAACGGCATCGGCCTCCTCGACATCGTCGAGAACCGCCTCGTCGGCATGAAGTGCCGCGGCGTATACGAGACTCCGGGCGGCACGATACTCTACAAGGCGCACAGCGTCCTCGAGAGCATCTGCCTCGACAAAATGACCGCGCACGAGAAGCAGAAGCTCAGCATCACCTACGCTGAGCTCGTCTACAACGGCCAGTGGTACACCCCGCTCCGCGAGGCGCTCGCCGCCTTCGTTGACAAGACGCAGGAGCGCGTGACCGGCAAGGTCAGGCTCAAGCTCTACAAGGGCAACATCATCAGAGCCGGCGTATGGAGCGACAACTCCCTCTATTCCGAGCAGATAGCCACCTTCGGCGAGAGCGACTACGACCAGACCGATTCCAAGGGCTTCATCAACCTCTTCGGTCTGCCAATCAAGGTCCAGGCGATGGTCGACGCGGCGAAGAAAGCCGACAAGTAAATTCCGGAGGATAGTGTGAAAGCTCCTTTCACACTATCTGACTGATCAAAAAACAATCATCTTATCATTCCTTTGCTTCGCGTGATATGATGAAACGTTACTATTTTTGCCGACGCGAAGCGGCGGAATGGATGATCACTATGGCAGAGAAACTGTGGGCGGGCAGGGCCGCCAAGGACATAGACGAGCTCGCGGCGAAGCTGAACGCTTCCATCGGCTTCGACAAGCGCATGTTTGCCGAGGACATCGAGGGCTCGATGGCGCACGCCGCCATGCTCGGCGCGACGGGGATAATCTCACGCGCGGACTCCGATGCCATCATCGAGGGCCTCGGTAAGATACTCGACGACATCGACGCAGGCGTGCTCGAAATAGACGAGACCTGCGAGGATATCCACACCTTCGTCGAGCAGGAGCTCACCGCGCGCATAGGCGAGCCGGGCAAGCGCCTGCATACCGCCCGCAGCCGCAACGATCAGGTCGCGACTGACCTGCGTCTGTACCTGCGCAACCGGACCTACGAGCTGAAAAACCTCATACTCGACCTCATTTCCGTCCTGCGCGACCGCGCGGTGGAGTGCCGCGCGATGGTCATGCCGGGCTACACGCACATGCAGAGAGCGCAGCCCATAACCTTCGGCCACCACCTTATGGCGTACGCCATGATGCTCGCCCGCGACCTCGGAAGGCTCGACGACGCGGCCGAGCGCATGAACGTGTCCCCGCTCGGCGCCTGCGCCCTTTCGGGGACGACGTACCATACCGACCGCCGCATGACCGCCGCCTCGCTCGGATTTTCCGGTCCCGCCATGAACAGCATGGACGCTGTCTCCGACAGGGATTTCTGCCTTGAGCTCCTCAGCGCACTCTCCATCATCATGGCGCATCTATCCCGTATGTCGGAGGAGCTGATCCTCTGGAGCAGCTGGGAATTCAAGTTCATCGAGCTCGACGATTCCTTCACGACGGGCTCGTCCATCATGCCGCAGAAGAAGAATCCCGACATGGCGGAGCTCATCAGGGGCAAGACAGGCCGCGTCTACGGTGACCTCGTGACCCTGCTGACGATGCTCAAGGGCCTGCCGCTGGCGTACAACAAGGATATGCAGGAGGACAAGGAGGCCGTGTTCGACGCGTTCGACACCGTCTCGATGTGCCTGACGGTAATGGCTCCGATGCTCCGCACCATGACGGTACTGCCCGAAAATATGCGCCTTGCGGCGTCCAGGGGCTTCATCAACGCCACCGACCTCGCCGACTGGCTCACAGCGCACGGAATGCCGTTCCGCACGGCGTATAAGCTCGTCGGCGGCCTCGTCGCCGAGTGCATAGCCGCGGGGGAGACGCTCGAGAGCCTGCCGCTTGAAAAGTACAAGAGCATCGATCCCATATTCGACGAAAGCCTCTATGAGGCGATAGACCTCGATAACTGCGTGGCGCGCCGTGTTTCGCTCGGCGCGGCGAATCCCGATTCCGTGCTCATGCAGGCGGATCATCTGAAACAAACACTGGGGATATGACGGATGAATAAAGTTTTCATCGACGGCGCGGAGGGAACGACCGGCCTCCGGATACACGAACGCCTTTCCGGCCGTGGTGACATTGATCTTATTAAGCTGCCCGAAGCCCTGCGCAAGGACCCCGCGGCGCGCGCCGACGCACTCAATTCCTGCGATCTCGCGATACTGTGCCTGCCCGACGATGCTGCCCGCGAGGCCGCGGCGCTCACGACGAACCCCGCCGTGAAGATAATCGACTGCTCCACGGCGCACAGAACGGCTCCCGGCTGGACCTACGGCTTCGCGGAGCTCTCGCCGGAGCGAAGGGCCGCCATAGAGACGGCCAAGCGCGTCGCCAATCCCGGCTGCCACGCTTCCGGCTTCATCTCTCTCGTCTTTCCGCTCGTCGCGGCGGGGATACTGCCCGCCGACGCGCTCCTGACCTGCCACAGCGTGACGGGGTACAGCGGCGGCGGCAAGAAGATGATCGCAGGCTACGAGGCCGACGGCAGGAGCGTCCTGCTCGACGCGCCGAGGCAGTACGGACTCACGCAGAAGCACAAGCACCTGCCCGAGATGAAGGCCGTGTGCGGGCTAGAAACGGAGCCGGTGTTCTGCCCGATAGTCTCCGACTACTATGCGGGGATGATGACGACCGTGCCCGTATTCCGCTCACAGCTGAATCCGGGCTTCGGCATGGACGACGTAAAGAACGTCTATGCCGAGCTCTATACGGGTCCGATAGTCCGCTTCTGCGACGGACCGGACGAAGAGGGCTTCCTCTCGGGAGGCGCTCTGTCGGGCCTCGACACGATGGAAATAAGAGTTACGGGAAACGAGGAGCGCATGCTACTCGTCTCGCGTTTCGACAATCTCGGCAAGGGCGCGTCCGGCTCGGCGGTGCAGTGCATGAACATCATGCTCGGCTGCTGCGAGACGGAGGGCCTTGCGATATGAAGGGGAGCTTCATCATGAAAACGGTTTCCGGCGGCGTGACCGCCGCAAAGGGCTTTCGGGCCGCGGGCGTGCACTGCGGCGTCAAGAGAAGGCAGCCGGGCGAAGCCTGGGATAAATATTTCGAGGGCAAGAGCGACCTCGCGCTCATAGTTTCCGAGTGCGATGCCGCGGCCGCCGGGATATTCACGAAGAACGTAGTCAAGGCGGCTCCGGTCATGCTCGACCGCGAGCTGCTCGAAAAGGGCACGGCGCGCGCCATAGTCGCCAACAGCGGCAACGCGAACGCCTGCGCTCCCGAGTCCATGGAAAACGCCCGCAGAATGGGCGCCGCCGCGGCGAAGGCCGTCGGCACCGTGCCGGAGAAGGTGCTCGTCGGCTCGACGGGCGTCATCGGCAAGAGACTCAATATAGAGGCGATAGAGGCGGGCATCCCCGTCGCGGCCTCCGCCCTCTCCGCTGAGGGCTCCGATGCCGCCGCGTACGCCATCATGACCACCGATACCGTGCAGAAGGACTGCGCCTTCACCTTCGAGGTCGGCGGAAAGACCGCGACGGTCGGCGGTATCGCCAAGGGAAGCGGCATGATCCATCCCAACATGGGCACCATGCTCTGCTACATAACGACGGACTGCGCCGTGAGCGCTCCGATGCTCAAAAAGGCGCTCGTTGCCGCCGCCGACGCGAGCTTCCACCGCATCAGCGTCGACGGAGACACCTCCACCAACGACTCCTGCATCATTCTTGCCAACGGCATGGCGGGCAACGCCGAGATAACCGCCGACGGTGCCGACATGGCGGCGTTCAGCGAGGTTCTTACGGCGGTGTGCGTCGACCTCGCGAGAAAGATGGCGGCTGACGGCGAGGGCGCAAAGCACCTCGTCACCTGCAAGGTCGCGGGCGCCGCGAGCGAGAAGCAGGCCTCCGTCATCGGCAAGAGCGTCATCGGCTCCTCCCTCGTGAAGACCGCGATGTTCGGTGCCGACGCGAACTGGGGCCGCGTCCTCTGCGCGATGGGCTACTCCGGCGAGACGTTCGACCCCGAGAAGGTCGATGTGGCGTTTTCCTCCGACGCAGGCAGGATCGAGGTCTGCACGGCGGGCCGCGGGCTCGATTTCGACGAGGAGCTCGCCAAGAAGATCCTCCTTGAAAAGGAGACCGTTATCGAGATCACCATGGCAGAGGGCACCGCAGGCGCCGTCACGTGGGGCTGCGACCTCTCCTACGACTACGTGAAGATAAACGGAGATTACAGAACATGATGGAACTGACGAATGCACAGAGAGCGCGCATCCTCATCGAGGCGCTCCCGAATATCCAGGAATACACCGGAAAAATCGTCGTCATCAAATACGGCGGCAACGCCATGAAGAACGAAGAACTCAAGCGCGCCGTCATGGGCGACCTCGTGCTGCTCTCCCTCATCGGAGTCAGAGTCGTCCTCGTGCACGGCGGCGGCCCGGAGATAACGGATATGCTCGCCCGCGTCGGCAAAAAGAGCGAATTCGTCGACGGACTGCGCGTGACGGACGCCGAGAGCATCGAGATAGTGCAGATGGTGCTCGCGGGCAAGGTCAACAAGAGCCTCGTCGGCCTCATCGGTCAGGCGGGAGGCAAGGCCATCGGCCTGTGCGGTCTCGACGGGAGACTCATCGAGGCCCGCACGATGGACGAGCGGCTCGGCTACGTCGGCGATATCACCGCCATCAACATCGAGCCGATCACAGACCTGCTCGAAAAGGGCTACATACCCGTCGTTTCGACCGTCGGCTGCGACGCTGACGGCAACGTATACAACATCAACGCCGATACCGCGGCCTCCGCCATCGCCGGAAAGCTCAAGGCGGAGAGCCTCCTTACCATGACCGACATCGCGGGCCTCATGCGCGATACCTCCGACCCCTCCTCGCTCATCAGCCAGGTCAATATCAGCGAGGTGCCCCAGCTCGTGGGGGACGGGATAATCTCCGGCGGCATGATACCCAAGGTCGAGTGCTGTGTCGAGGCGATACGCCGCGGCGTGAAAAAGGTGTTCGTCATAGACGGGCGCGTGCCCCATTCGATACTCATCGAACTTCTTACGGATGAGGGACTCGGAACGATGTTCCTCGGAGGCTGAATATGGACATCAGAGAACTTGACAAAAAATACGTCGCCAACACCTACAACCGCTTCCCGCCCGTGCTCGTGAGAGGAAAGGGCGCGCGATTCTGGGATGAGGACGGCAAAGAATACGTGGATTTTGGCAGCGGCATCGGAGTCAACTGCTTCGGCGCGGCCGATGAGGAATGGAAGGCCGCCGTAACCGCTCAGCTCGACAAGCTGCAGCACACCTCCAACCTCTATTACACCGAGCCCTGCGTGAAGCTCGCCGCCGCCCTCTGCGAAAAGACCGGCATGAAGCGCGTCTTCTTCGGAAACTCCGGCGCCGAGGCCAACGAATGCGCCATCAAGACCGCGAGAAAATGGGCGTTCGACAAGTACGGTGATGAGAGCCATTCCACGGTCATCACGCTGAAAAGCAGCTTCCACGGCAGGACGCTCGCGACCCTCGCCGCGACAGGGCAGGACGTGTTCCACACGAAGTTCGGCCCGTTCCCGGAGGGCTTCGCCTATGCCGATGCGTACGACCCGGCGGAGCTCGAGGCGCTTGCCGCGAAGGGCAGCGCCTGCGCCGTCATGATAGAGTGCATCCAGGGCGAGGGCGGCGTGAACGTCCTCACGCAGGACTTCGTATCCGCGGCGGCCGCGATATGCGATAAATACGGTCTCCTCCTCGTCTGCGACGAGGTACAGACCGGCAACGGACGCACCGGTAAATACTTCTGTTACATGAACTACGGCGTCACACCCGACATCGTGACGACCGCGAAGGGCCTCGGCGGCGGACTTCCCATCGGAGCCTGCCTCCTCGGAGAGCGCGTCGCGGATACCCTCGACGCCGGCAGCCACGGCTCGACCTTCGGCGGCAACCCCGTCTCCTGCGCGGGCGCGCTCAGCGTCGTCGAGCGCCTGACGGACGGCTTCCTCGCAGAGGTCGCGGCGAAGGGCGAATACATCAGGAAGCGCCTGACGGACGCCGGGATAGAAGCCGAGGTATCCGGAATGGGACTCATGCTCGGCATAACGTGCTCTAAGCCGCTCGCGGAGGCATCCGCAGCGTGCATCGAAAACGGACTTCTCGTACTCACAGCGAAAACGAAGCTGAGACTGCTCCCGCCTCTGAACATCACGATGGATGAGCTTTCAGACGGCATGGACAGACTCATAGCGGCACTCAAATGAACGGAGGAAAATAATGGAACATTTCCTTAAACTCGGCGATCTGACGACCGCGGAAATATCCGAGCTGCTCGCACTCGCCGACCAGCTCAAATTCGAACTGAAAAACGGCATAAAGCACCCGCGCCTCGCGGGCAAGACGCTCGGCATGATATTCCAGAAATCCTCCACGAGGACGAGAGTGTCCTTCGAGGTCGGCATGTATCAGCTCGGCGGCTCCGCGCTCTTCCTCTCCAACCGCGACCTGCAGATAGGCCGCGGCGAGCCCGTGCAGGATACGGCCCGCGTCCTTTCGAGATACCTCGACGGTATCATGATACGCACCTTTGCCCAGCAGGAGGTCGAGGACCTCGCGAAATACGGCTCCATCCCCATCATAAACGGACTGACGGACTACTGCCATCCCTGCCAGGTGCTCGCCGACCTCATGACCATCCGTGAGCACAAGGGCACGCTGAAAAACCGCAAGCTCTGCTTCATCGGCGACGGCAACAACATGGCAAACTCCCTCATCGTCGGCGGCATCAAGATGGGCATGAGCGTTTCGATAGGCTGCCCGGATAATTACAGGCCCGACGCCGCCATCATGGAATGGGCGGCAAAGAGCGGCGACTTCACCTGCACGAGCGACATCTTCGCCGCCGCAGAGGGCGCCGACGCCGTATATACCGACGTGTGGGCGTCCATGGGCCAGGAGGACGAGGCGAAGGAGCGCGCGAAGGCGTTCGCGGGCTATCAGGTGAACTCCGAGCTCATGAAGGTCACCAACAGCGGCTGCATGGTGCTCCACTGCCTGCCCGCCCACAGAGGCGAGGAGATCACCGACGAGGTGTTCGAGCAGCACGCCAACGAAATATTCGACGAGGCGGAAAACCGCCTGCACGCTCAGAAGGCCGTCATGGTCAAACTGATGGAAAACAGATGATCTGTTATAAACAGAAAAGCTGCTTTCAGCATCGCTGAAAGCAGCTTTTTTATTCTTTGAACGGGTCAGGTGTTCTTGTCGGTGACGTGCTTCTGCTTGAGATTGCCGGATTTCTCGCTGCGCTTGGCGAGCTCGGCGGCGATGTCGTCGGGAGTGACGCCCGTCTGTACCATGAGCACCGTGAGATGATAGAGCAGATCGCTCATCTCGTATACTATCTCGCCCTTGTCGCCGTTTTTGGAGGCGATTATCGTCTCCGCGCACTCCTCGCCGACCTTCTTGAGTATCTTGTCGAGCCCCTGATCGAAGAGGTAGCGCGTATAGGAATTCTCCGAGGGATTGTCCCTGCGGTCTATCGCAGTCTCGTAAAGGCTTACCAGAGCTTCATCCATTTGTGTTTCCTCCCAAACTGATCTCGTTGAAGAAGCAGCTCTCGCTGCCCGTGTGGCACGTAGGCCCGTCCGGCCTGCATTTGAAGAGCAGAGTGTCCGCGTCACAGTCGTAAAATGCGCTTATGACGTGCAGATAGTTGCCGGAGGTCTCTCCCTTGTTCCAGAGCTTTCCGCGGCTGCGGCTGAAAAACCATACCGTGCCCTTTTCGAGCGTCAGCCGCAATGACTCGGCGTTCATGTAGCCGAGCATAAGCACCTTGCCCGTCGAGAAATTCTGTATTATCGCGGGCACGAGGCCCTTCTCGTCATACTTTATGTCAACCATTTTGCCCCTCCCGGACCCTCATGTTGATACCGTTTTCGGAGAGGTAGCGCTTGAGCGCGTCTATCTCGACCTCTTTGGAGTGGAAGATGCCCGCCGCGAGGCCCGCCTGCGAATCGGTCTTCTCAAACAGCTCGAGGAAATCCTCGCGCTTTCCCGCGCCGCCGGAGGCGATGACGGGGATGGAGACGCGCGAGCATATCTCGCCGAGAAGCTCGATGTCGAAGCCGCCGCGCACACCGTCCGTGTCCATGCTGTTGACGACGAGCTCGCCCGCGCCGCGTTTTTCGCCGTCGACAGCCCATTGTATGGCGTCGATGCCGGTGTCGACGCGCCCGCCCTTGACGAAGATGTGGAAGCTGCCGTCGACGCGCTTGACGTCCATCGAGAGGACGACGCACTGCGAGCCGTACTTTTCAGCGCCTGCCGTGATTATCGAGGGGTCGCGCACCGCGCCGGAGTTGACGCTGACCTTGTCTGCGCCCGATTTGAGGACGCGGTCGAAGTCCTCGAGGCTGCCTATGCTGCCGCCGACCGTGAGGGGGATGAATATCTCCTGGGCGACGCGGCGGAGGATGTCGGAGAAGAGCGGACGGTTTTCGAAGCTCGCGGTGATGTCGTAGAAAACGAGCTCGTCCGCGCCGGAGGCGTTGTAGAAGCGCGCGAGAGCGACGGGGTCGTCGATATCGCGCAGGTCCTTGAAGTTGACTCCCTTGACGACGCGCCCGTCGCGCACGTCAAGGCAGGGAATGATACGTTTAGCGAGCATCAGAGTCCTCCTTCCGCGATGGCGGCGGCGAGATCGATGGTCCCGGCGTAGTACGCCTTGCCGATTATCGCGCCGTAGAGCCCCGCGTCTCTGAGAATACGGACGTCCTCTATGGTCGTCACGCCGCCGGAGGCGGTCACGTCGCAGCTTACGGCGGCGTTGAGCTCGGCGAGCGCGTCGACGGAGGGGCCGGAGAGCATCCCGTCACGCGAGATGTCCGTGAAGATGAGCGTGGTGACGCCGAGCGCCTCCATGCTCTTGGCGAAGTCGATGAAGGGGAGCCCGGAGTCCTTCTCCCAGCCGGAGACACGTACCGTGCCGTCAAGGGCGTCGATGCCGACGGCGACGCGCCCGGGGAAGTTCTTCGCCGCCCAGGAGACGAGTCCGGGGTCTGAGACCGCGGCGGAACCGATGACGACGCGGGTCACGCCCATCGCGAAGACGTCCTCGACGTCCTTTTCCGAGCGCACGCCGCCGCCCATCTCGACGAGCAGGCCCGACTCACGGGCGAGCATACGGATGATGGGCTCGTTTTTGCGGACTCCGCCGCGCGCGCCGTCGAGATCCACCGTGTGGAGCCAGACCGCGCCGGCTTTTTTATATTCCGCGGCGGTGTCGGAGGCACTGCCGGAGACGGTATGCACGCTCGCGAAATCGCCCTTTCTCAGGCGAACGACCGCGCCGTCCTTGAGATCGATGGAGGGAAAGATAATCATACGCAAAGCTCCGCAAAATTTCTGAGTATCGTAAGGCCCGTATCTCCGCTCTTTTCCGGATGGAACTGGCAGCCGTGCACGTTCCCGCGCGAAACGGCGGCGAGCACGGACGTCCCGTAATCCGTCACGGCGGCGACGTCGCGGGGGTCCTCCGCAGTACCGGCGAAGCTGTGCACGAAATAGACGAAGCAGCCGTCGGAGAGACCCTTGAAGAGGAGGGAGGAGCCGTGAAGCTTCAGGGAGTTCCAGCCGATGTGCGGGAGCTTGAGATCGGTTTCGATGAGCCTCACGCGGCCGGGTATGAGCCCGAGACCCGCGCACTCGCGCACCTCGTCGCTGCTGTCGAAGAGAAGCTGCATCCCGAGGCAGATACCGAGCAGGGGGCGGGGAAAGCTCTTCACGCACTCCGAGAGCCCGGAGGCGACGAGCATTTCCGCGGCGGCGGGGAAAGCGCCCACGCCGGGAAGTATCATCCCGTCCGCGGCGGAGAGCGCCTGCGCGTCGGAGGATACGAAGCAGTCAAAGCCGAGGTACGAGAGCGAGTTTGCGACGCTCATGAGGTTCCCGCACCCGTAGTCAACGATGCCTATCATTGGAGAAGTCCTTTCGTGGAGGTGACGGAGCTGCCCGTGACCTCGCAGGCATATTTGAGCGCGATGCCGAGCGCCTTGAAAATGGCCTCGGTGATGTGGTGCGCGTTGTCGCCGTAGGGTGCGCGGATATGCAGGGTGAGTCCCGCGGCGGAGGAGACCGCGCGCATGAACTCGACCGTCAGGCAGCTCTCGTAATCACCGATGAGCTCCTGCGGCATGACGGCGTCAAAGTGCAGGAACGGCCTGCCGCTTATGTCGAGTGCGAGCTCGGCGAGGGCCTCGTCCATGGGGATGCGGCAGTCCCAGTACCGGCGGATGCCGGATCTGTCGCCGAGCGCCTCGCGCAGAGCGAGACCGATGACGATACCGACGTCCTCGACCGTGTGGTGCGCGTCGACGTGCAGGTCGCCGCGCGCCGTCAGCTCCGCTCCGAAGCCGGAGTAGAAGAAGAGCGCGGTGAGCATGTGGTCGAAAAAGCCTATGCCGGTGTCGACCTTGACGGCTCCGCCGCCGAGGTCGAGCGCGAGGCTGATATTCGTCTCCTTGGTGACTCTGTCGATCTTGGAGGTCCTCATTTTTCGTCGCTCCTTATCGCGATGCTCGCCGCGTGGGCTCCGAAGCCCTCCGCGTCGGCTATCCTGATTATATCGTCGGAAAGCGCCGCGAGTCCGTCCTTCGTGAACTCTATGACGCTCGTGCGCTTGATGAAGCTGTCGACGGACAGCGGGGAGAAGAAGCGCGCCGTGCCGGAGGTCGGCAGGACGTGCGAGGGGCCCGCCATGTAGTCGCCGAGCGGCTCGGGGGAGTACGCTCCGAGGAAGATGGCGCCCGCGTTCTTGATGAGCGGGAGCACCTCGCGCGGGTGCGCGGTGACTATCTCGCAGTGCTCGGGCGCGACCTCGTTTGCGAGGACGGCGGCGTCCTCGATGGTGTCCGTGACTATGAGTGCGGCGAAGCCCTCGAGGGAGTGCTCGATTATCTCGCGCCTCGGGAGAAGCGCGGTCTGCCTTTCTATCTCGACTGCGACGGCGCGCGCGAGCTCCTCGCTCGTGGAGACGAGGACGGTGCCGGCGAGGTCTCCGTGCTCGGCCTGACTGAGCAGGTCGGCGGCGACCCATGCGGGGTCTGCTGTCGCGTCAGCGATGACGAGTACCTCGGATGGGCCCGCCACCATGTCTATGTCGAGCTGACCGAAGGCGAGGCGCTTGGCGGCGGCGACGTACGCGTTGCCGGGGCCGACGAGCTTGTCCACACGGGGAATGAAGCCCGCGCCGTAGGTGAGCGCGGCGACTGCCTGCGCACCGCCGACGGCGATGACTCTGTCGACGCCCGCTATCTTGGCGGCGGCCATGACGGCGGCGTTGAGGTTGCCCGTGGGCGGGGTGGCCATGACTATCTCGCCGACTCCCGCGACCTTAGCGGGGATGGCGTTCATCAGCACGCTGGAGGGATAGGCGCCCACGCCGCCGGGCACGTAGATGCCGACGCGGTGGAGTCCGCGCACGGTCTGCCCGAGCGTGCCGCCGGGGACCTCCCAGCTCGTGGAGACGGGGAGGAGGCGCGACTGATAGTCGTAGATATTGCGCGCGGAGCGCTCGAGCGCGGCGATGAGCTCGGGGGAGCACTTCGCGACGGCCTCGTCGAGCTCGGCGGGCGTTACCTCGCGCGGCTCGCCTCCGTCAAATCTGACGGAGTATTCGCGCACGGCTTCGAAGCCGCGGGAACGCACGTCATCCATGATGGCGGCGGCAGCGGCCGTGATCTTTGCATTCTGTTCGTCATTTCTCGCGCGGAGCGAGGCGACGAGGGCCGCAGCGCCTGCCGCGGAGGAGCGAGTGATTTCAAGCATTGAGAGCACCTCTGCATTTCTCTATCAGATTGAGTATCTCGGCCTTGCGGAGCTTCATCGCCGCGGTATTGACGATCAGCCTCGCGGAAACGGGCGCGACCTCGGATATTATTTCAAGTCCGTTGGCGCGCAGGGTATTGCCGGTCTCGACGATATCGACTATCGCGTCGGCAAGCCCGAGCACGGGAGCGAGCTCGACCGAGCCCTCGATCTTGATGACGGTGACGTCCTGACCGAGGGAACGGAAATAATTTTTCGTTACGTTGGGATACTTCGAGGCGATGCGGAGCGTACCGCGGCTCGCGCTCGGTGAAAAGCCCTTCGGGGCGGCGAGGGCGAAGCGGCAGCGCCCGTAGCCGAGGTCGAGCACCTCGTAGAAGGAGCCGCCGACCTCCATGAGCGTGTCCTTTCCGACTATGCCGAGCGCGCAGACGCCCTGCTCGACGTACGTGACGACGTCGGGCGCCTTTGCGAGCACTGCGGAGAGGGAGAGCTCGGGGACGTCGAGGACGAGCCTGCGTCCGGGATCGAGCAGAGCGGAGCACGAGGCTCCCGTCCTGCGGAACATCTCTATCGAATCGTCGAGCAGACGACCCTTCGTTATCGCTATCTTCATCATGTCAGGCATTGGGATCAGTCTCCTTTACCCCGTCGGCACCGACGGTGACGAGCGTCATGCCCGCGCCGCGCGCGTATTCGAGCGACGCCTCCCGCGTATCGAAGCAGGAGAGCTCGGCGCCCTCCGAGAGCAGGGCGGCCGCCTCGCCGAGGTATCCGGGCTCATACCAGACGAGCTTTTTTGCCGCAGTGGGCTCGGGCGCTTCAAAGCACGAGGCGAGCGCTCCGACGTAGACCGCGAAGCCTGCGCCCGCGAGCTCAAGACCGAAGTCGTTGAGCAGCTTGTCGTATCTGCCTCCGGCGAGCACCGAGGCGGGAGCTCCGGGAGTCCAGCAGCGGAAGGTGACGCCGGTGTAGTAGTCGAGACCCTGCACGAGTCCGAGGTCGAAGCTGATGCAGTCGCCGCGACCCGCGGCGTCAAGCTCTTTCTTTATGTCGCGCAGGCGCTCCACCGCCGCGAGGGAGCGGGGATTGGAGGTCAGCGCCGCGGCCTCGTCGAGTATCTCCGGGCCGCCGAAGAGGTAGGGCAGGCGGCGCAGGCATTCGGCGGCCTCGCCGCTGTATCCGGCGACGAGCTCATCGAGCCTTGCGAAGCTGCCGGACTCTATGCAGTCGCGGAGCGTTTCCTCGTCCTCGTCGGAGAGACCGAGCTCCTCGGTGAGACCCGAGAAGAAGTCCGCGTGGCCGAGCTCGAGGCGGAAGTCGGTCAGCCCGGCGGCACGCATCGCGTCCACCGCGAGGGCGACTATCTCGATGTCGCCGCGCAGCCCGGGCGCGCCTATGAGCTCCACGCCGCACTGCGGGAGCTCCGCGTCCGCGCCGTCGAGCGACGCAGCCGAGCGGAACACCGTCTCGTCGTAGCAGAGCCTGAAGGGGCAGGGCTGATCCTTGAAATGGGAGGCGACGAGGCGGGCTATCGGCGTCGTGCAGTCGGGACGCATGACGAGCAGCCTTCCGGAACGGTCGACGAGCTTGAGCATGGCCTCCTGCGGGAGCGGGTTTTCCGCGCGCACGAAGAGATCGTAGTATTCGACCTCGGGAGTTATCACTTCTTTGTAGGAACGGCTCGCGAAGAGCTCCATGAGCGAAGCGCGTATCCCGCGGAGCTGTCTGCACTCCGCGGAGAGCCTGTCTCTGGTGCCCTCGGGCGATGCGGCTTTGAAAATAGTCATATGGACCTCCGTCCTATCTGTAATCCGCGAAATTGCGGCGTCTGTAATACGATACGTCGTTGTAGAACTTGAGCTTATCCCGCACGGCGTCGGAGAGCTCCTTCGTGACTCCGTCCTCGGTGACGAAGCGCCCGGAGGCGTGTATCACGGGCACGTCGTCCATCAGCTCGGCGGAGGTCTTCATATAAGCCGTGCCGCCCCAGCCGACCCGGGAAAAGAGCTCGCTCATGAGGAAGCAGGGGCTTACCGTGCGCCCCTCGCCGGTGAGGTCAACGTTGAGTACGTACTCCGCGGCGGGGTTGGCGTGGATGACGTAGGGCGTCTCATACCGGTTGAGGAAGCCCTCGTGCTTTTCCTCGGCGATGTTGGCGCCCATAGCCGTGTATACCTCCTCGCCGAGGTCGGGCAGATGCCCGCCGAAGACGACGAGGATGACGGGCTCGGGCCTGTCGTCGAAGTAGTCGGCGAGGTCGGCGATACCCTTTACGGTCGCCTCGACGGAGCCGAGATAGTTGCTGATGACGTTTATCTGCTCGTCAGTCAGCGTGCCGGGCGCGAAAAACGACCTGCCGTAGAGATCCTTGTCAGAGGGATAAGGGCCGCCGCATAAGTCCGTGACGCTGAATCCGAAGTACGGCGCGTCGGAGGTCTCCGCGTGCTCTTCAAAGAGCGTACGGACCTCCTCGAAGAAGCCTGCCTCGGAGGTGCCGGACGAGCCCGCGTCGAACGAATAGTCGTCGAAGCCGAGAAAACCGCTGACGTTGGCGCGGTTGAAGAGCAGGGCGTCGTCGGTGCAGCAGCCGCCGGTAACGTAGCCCTGACGGGCGAAGTAGCGGACGTAGGAGCTCGCATCGGAGCGGAAGGAGAGGTCGGAGGGGCTTCCGGTGAGCACGGAGCGCTCGGTGACGATGGCGTCGGATGCAAAGACGTCCGTCAGGAGAGAGCCGTAAACGGAATCCTTCTGGAGCATGTGCAGGGGCCTGTACACGTCTATGCGCAGGTCGAGGCATTCAAGCTCCGAGAGATCCGCGAGGGAATCCGCCATGACGAAGACGATGCTGACCTTGTCGTCGTCGGGGATGTCCTCGGTCACGTAGCGGGAAAATGCCTTGACGGTAGCAAGCTCGTCGTACCCCTCGGGCGGCTCGGGCTCCGCGGACTTGATCCCATGCAGGAACGGGTACACGCAGCCGCGCGAGACGTATTCGAGAGTCTCCTCGCCGGCGGAAACGGGCGCGGCGGCGGAGGCGTATATGGTGTCGTTGGTGTAGAGCGTGAAATAGCTGAAAATTATGAGGCAGACGAGCGCGAGCAGACCGCTGAAGCGGACCTTCGCAGACACTATGCGGCTCCTGACGAGGAACGCCGCGACGAGTGCCGCGAGCACGCATATGCCTATCCCGAGCAGTACGCCGCCTCCCGCCTCGCCGATAGAGCGCGGGAACGTGGGGAACACGTCGGAGAGCGTACGCACGTCCGCAGCGGTGAAGGGGTCGCGGAGCGCCGCGAGCTTGAACCAGTTAGTCAGCGTGAGGGCGAGAGTCGCGAGCGCCGTGAGCGAGAACGCGAACCACACCCGGTTGAATATGAAGAAAAAGAGGAATATCAGCAGTATTCCCGGCAGGATATTCAGCATCACCGTGCCGGGGCGCGCGAGCAGGGAGGCGAAGGCCTCCTGCGAGAAGGATGCAGTCCCGAAATAGAGGCCAATCATCCCGAGCAGCACGCCGAGCGCGAAGAGGATGATGAAAGTGCAGAGCCCGTGGAGGAACTGCGCGGTGCGGCAGCGGGCCGCCGTGGAGTAGACCCTGCCGCGGTAAACGTGCACGGTCTCGAGTCCCGTGGGTATCATCTCGCGCGGGGCGTCCGCCGCGAGCTTCGGGCGGTAGTTTTTCAGGGCGCGGCGGTAGAGGGCCGCCGTGTCCTCGTAATGGGAGAAGCGCCCGTCGACGAGGTCGAATGCCGGCGCGACGAGCACCGCGCCGAACTTCCCCGCGAGGGGAAGCATGACGGGCTCGGGCCAGCGCGTTATCCAGAGATTGTCCTCTCCGCGGAAGATGTCGTAGACCCTCGGGCGGCGGCGCTGCCAGAAGCGCGCGGCTCTGTCGAGCGGACCGCGGACGCTTTTGAGAAAGCGCCAGCGTCTGTTGCAGTACCGTTCCTCGCGCACGAGACCGAAGACGTGGAGCAGGCCGAAGATCCAGCGTCCGAGCAGGTACTTTATGAGTGAAGGCTGACGGAGAAGACAATACCTGTAAAACAACGTATCTATATTTGCTGTACACATGGTACGATCAAAAAAGATGAAATTCAAAAGGTAAGCCTCCGTAATTTGTTCCGGATAAATGAATATTTAATTATATAATCCGATTTTATAATAATATAACAACGCGCTGTAAATGACAATAGTTAAATGCCCCGGAGACAAAGAAAAAGGACCGCGGGGAGAAGTCCCCACGGTCCTGAAAGCAGCCTTTTTATTTCTTCGCGTCACGAATGCTCGCAAGAGCATCGGAAATAGCAGCCTGCAGATCGTCGGAGCCTTCGGGAAGGCGTTCGGCGAGCCAATGCAGACGGGTAGCCTGACTGCTGAGATCATATCTGAGAGTGCCGAGTCCGCGGATGGCGGCGAGCTTGATCTTGTTGTCACCGCTCGCGAGAAGATCGACAAGGATGTTGTAGGGCTCTTCGCTCCTGCCGGTACCGCAGGCTTCTGCGACCTCGATGATGGTGTCGACGTCCTTGCCGGCGGCGAGCTTGGCGAGCTTCTTCCACTGCTTGGAGGCGACTGCTTTTACGTACTTGTTTTCGGCCATTGTGGGGATACTTCCTTTCCGTGTGATCTTATGCTTCGGCGGAAGACCGCCGTGTAACTGCGAATACTTTATAAAATATAACCCATTTGGACTGCGCGTGTCAAGTCGAAAAATGATGAACGCGGCGCGAAAGAAGGATATCCCTTGTAAAGCAGGACAAATAATGATACAATATCCGCATAAGCTGACAGCGGAGGAAGACTCATGGACTATCAGAAGGACAGGAACGTCGATATCTTCAGCGGGCGGGAATTTTCGTCGAAGGCCGAGAAATTCGAGTTCTGGATGACAAACTATTTCTGGTACCACTTCAAGTGGTACGTCATCATCCCGCTTTTCATCGTGACGGTGCTTCTCGCGTGGCTCATCAGCAGCCTCGTGCGCGTCGATTACGGCTGGGAGGTCGTATACGCGCATACCGGCGCGCCCGACAAGGAGATGACCGAAAGGGTCACGGACTATGCGCAGGAGCTCGTCCGCACCGTGACGGAGGATAAGAAGACGCACGTCCGCGTGACGGAGCTGAGCATGGACGGCGGCCCGGAGAAGCTCATCATGGGCGCCCTCGATAATTATAAATACGTCATTTATTTCGTCGACGGGGAGACCTCGGAGTATTACGGCAAGCTCGGCTACTTTGAGGAGATAGACGGCAGCCGCTTCGCGGAGGTGCCCGGACTCGGGGTATACGCCGCGGTCAACGACGCGGAGTACCGCGATCACTCCATGGACGAAAACGAATACGCGGGCTTTACCGAGGCCGAGATGCGCGATCTGAACATACTGCTCTCGCAGGAGCACGACGAGCAGGTCACGGTCGCGGAAGAAGTATTCAGAAATGTAAAATGAGATGCGAAGCACGGCACACGCCGTGCTTTCTCTCGATAAGGGCAGGATGCAGATGAGAGAAGTTTTTCCGGACAGAGGGATGACGGAGTCGCTGAAGGGCATATTCACGTTTTTCGTCATCCTCAGGCATATCAACAACCGGTGCGGCCTTGTTTCGGACTGGCGTCTTCTGCTGATATTCGACAGCTTCGGTTACCTCTCCGTCGCGATGTACTTCTTCATCTCCGGCTTCGGCCTCATGCGCGCGTACAAAACGCGGGAGGGATACCTCGACATGTTCCCGCAGAGGCGGCTGCTGCCGTTTTACATAGACTGCCTTTTCACGGTAGTCCTCTATGCGATATTCAAGGGCTTTACAACGGGCTTTACTGCGGGCGAATTCTTCCGCTCCATGTTTTTCGGCTATACGATAGTCGAAAACGGCTGGTATCTGCAGGCGATACTCGTCTTCTACGTGCTGTTTTATTTCGTGTTTTCGACAAAGCTCGGAACGAAGCTGAAAATATTGCTCATGCTTGCCGCCTCGCTGATCTATATGGACGTATGCATACACTACGGCCGGGGCGAATGGTGGTACAGCAGCATCCTCTCGCTGAGCTTTGGCTTCGCCTGGGGCGCGTACGCCGAGCGGGTCGAAGCATTCCTAACGGGCCTCGTGAAGTATGTGCTGACACTGCTCGCGTCGCTCGCCGCCTTCTGCGTACTGTTCGCGCTCTCGGTCAAGACGGGGTCCATGGTGCTCAGGATGCTCTCCGCGCCCGCCTTCACGGCATTCGTGATACTGCTCGTGAAAGCCGTCCGGGTAGACTGCGGATTTTTCCGATTTCTCGGAAAACGCTCGTTTCAGATATACGGCCTGCACGGGATATGCCTGCTTCTGTGGCGGACGGAGCCTCTTTATATTGCTGACAAATACATCTTCTCGGCGGTTTCCGTCGTGTCGGCCTATGCGCTTGCGCTTGCGCTTTATCCCGTTTACGGCGCCGTGAACAGAGGCGCGATGGGCCTTTTGAGAAAACTGAAACGTGTGGTGAGCAAATGAAAAAGACACAGATAATAGGCATCGTGATGTTCGCGCTCGCCTTCGTATCGTATACGGCGGCACTCGTCACCTTCACGAGATCACGGAGCGTCGGTACGGTGCTCCTTGCCTGCGGCTCGCTGTTCCTCTGCGCGGGCGCGATACTGTTCAATGCTTCGGCAAAAAAGAAATAAAAAGAAAGACGGCTGATGGGATACATCAGCCGTCCTTTTCTTTTCGTTATGCGGAGCCGTCAGACGTTTTTATACCATTTGCCGACGTTCGGCACGATAACGAAGACGGAATTCATGATCGCGATCGGGATCATGGCGCCGATGATACCGGTGTGGAGCAGAGATACCGTGACGAACAGAATGATCACGGAAAGGACTGCCGCGGCGCCGCAGATGATCAGATTCGACCTGAGCCTGCGCTTTATGAGGAAGCACAGTCCGGAGAGTATACCGCCGGGGACGAACGCGGCGACCGCAAACGAGCGGAGACCCGGTACGGAGTAAGCCATTACCTCGACGGAAGAGTCCAGGAGCCCGGCAAAAAAGCGCGGGAAGCAGAAGATCGCTATCGCGGAAAGTCCCCAGAGGATCATGGCGACGAAGCTCGCGGCGGGCG
>JAZQQE010000107.1:0-7847 GCA_045628845.1 Oscillospiraceae bacterium | reverse complement strand
TCCCTCCTTGATCAGATACTCCCGGAGATCGTTGCGGATTCGGAAGAGCGTCATCTTCACCTTGCTTTCGCCCATGGACAGCTTCCTGCAGATTTCAGGTATACTGTCAAGATAGAAGTATCTGCGCATGAAGACGACCTGCTTTTCATCGGAGAGCGTATGCAGAAAACGGCTGATCGTTTCTCCCAGCAATTTTCCGTTCATAGAAGCTTCCGCATCGTCGGCGATGGGCAGACAGGATCCCAATTCTTCATTCAGCTCCACGATATGGCCGTCACGCTTCAAGCTCGTCCGCTCACGGCAGCGATCAATAGAAATGTAACGCACGATCCGCGCAAGAAAAGCATAGAAATATGCTTTCGGTTCTGCAGGGGGGATCCGGTTCCATGCTTCCATGTAAGTATCGTTTTCGCACTCCTCGGATGTCTGTTCATCCGATGTGATACCAAAGGAAATACGGCGAAGCCGTGATCCGTATTTCTCGGCTGTCTGCCTGATTGCATCTTCATCCCGGTCTAAATACATCCGGACGATTTTTTCATCTTCCAAAGCCTTAACCTCCTTTCGTCTTTTTCTGTTTTGTAAGGCCTTCACCCTATATATCGGATTCTATCTTTGAGTGGTCACACTTATTGAAGAAATTATATCATATTTTTCGTGAAAAATTGAATATATGCAATATTCATATATTTGTCTGATTAAATGCCGCATCTGTGCTTGTCAGATTTAGATCCATGGCCGCATGGAGTTTAAGTTGTCAAATGACAAAGAGCAAAAAAAGAACAAAAAAAGGTTGACAAGCAGTGAAACAGCTGATACAATACCAAAGCGCTCCAAAGACAGCAGGTATCAGTAAATCCTGCCGAGGACAGCATCAATAGCATTATTGATCGCTTTTCAGTCCTTATGTCTTTGTGACATGAGGATTTTTCTTTTCAGGGCGCGAAAGATTACCCGGAGGTGTAAACATGCCGAATGCAAAAGTTCTCAGCGAGAAGCAGGCTATCGTTGCGGCTCTGACCGAGCGCATCAAGAATGCCGGCTCCGGTGTGTTCGTGGACTACAAGGGCATCAACGTTGCCCAGGACACCGAACTTCGCACCGAGCTTCGCAAGAATGATGTTGAGTATTCCGTCATCAAGAATACTCTCGCCCGTTTCGCCATCGACGCTTGCGGAATGAAGGACCTCGATTCCGTCCTTCAGGGTACCACCGCTCTCGCGACCAGCACCGGCGACCCCATCGCTCCTTTCCGCATCATCAATGACTACTCCAAGAAGCTCAATGATGTTTTCAACGTCAAGGCTGCCTTCATGGATGGTCAGATCCTGTCTCAGGCCGAGATCGCGGAGATCTCCGAGCTTCCCTCCAAGGATGCTCTGTACTCCCAGGTCTTCGGAACTCTGCTTGCTCCCATCACGAGCCTTGCAGTCGTCCTGAACCAGATCGTGGAAAAGAACGGCGGCGCCGCTGCCGAAGCCCCCGCAGCCGAATAACAGAGCGCTGCAACAACAAAGAATTTTAGGAGGAAAATTAAAATGGCTAGCGAAAAAGTCAATGCTATGATCGAAGAAGTTAAGGCTCTCAGCGTTCTCGAGCTTTCCGAGCTCGTTCACGCCCTTGAGGAAGCTTTCGGCGTTTCCGCCGCTGCCGCCGCTGTTGCTGCCGCTCCCGCGGCCGCTGAGGCTGTCGAAGAGAAGACCGAGTTCGACGTCGTCATGACCGACTTCGGTGCTGAGAAGATCAAGGTCATCAAGGAAGTCCGCGGCATCACCGGTCTCGGCCTCGCCGAAGCCAAGGCTCTTGTCGAAGGCATCCCCGCCAAGATCAAGGAAGGCGCTTCCAAGGAAGAGGCCGAAGAGCTCAAGGCGAAGCTCGAGGCTGTCGGCGCCAAGGTCGAACTCAAGTAAGTTCACTTATCCCGAAAAGAAGCTCCGCAGGGCAGAAGTCCTGCGGAGTTTTTTATTTACAAAAATTTAACTGCGGCGGCTAAAACTGTTCACCCTTGACGGTGGCGGTACTATATTATATATTTTGTATAGTGTAATATTTCGTCGGAGGTGTGTATCATGGACGAAAAAAAGGTTCTCGTAATAGAGGATGAGTCGAATATAGCGGAGCTTCTGAGGCTTTATCTTGAAAAGGACGGCTTCACCGTGCGCTGTGCCGCCGACGGAGGGACGGGTGTCGCCGAGGCGAAGGTTTTCCAGCCCGATCTTATTCTGCTCGATATAATGCTTCCGGTCATGGACGGCTGGGCGGTCTGCAGAACTATCCGCCAGACCTCGTCCGTTCCCATCATCATGCTCACCGCCAAGGGCGAGACCTTTGATAAGGTCACGGGCCTCGAAATGGGCGCCGACGACTATATCGTAAAGCCCTTCGAGGTTAAGGAGCTTCTTGCGAGAGTGCACGCGGTGCTCCGCCGCTACGCGCCTGCCGCGACCGCGCAGAAGAAGCTGTCCTTCGATAAGATGACCGTCAATCTCGACTCGTACGAGCTCATTGTCGACGGGAAGAAGATCGACACGCCGCCCAAGGAGCTCGAGCTCCTTTTCCACCTCGCGTCCTCGCCCAACCGCGTGTATACGCGCAACCAGCTTCTCGACGAGGTGTGGGGCTTCGACTATTTCGGTGATTCGAGAACGGTCGACGTACATATCAAGCGCCTTCGTGAGAAGCTCGAGGGCGTCAGCGACAAATGGAGCCTCAAAACCGTGTGGGGTGTCGGCTACAAGTTTGAAACAGACGAGCAGTAAATGAAGAGCATCTATTGGCGCAACTTCACACTCACGGCAAGCATAGTGCTTCTCAGTATCCTGCTCGACGTGCTCCTTTTTTCGTGGCTGAGCTATAACTACACGGTCAACGAAAACAGGAAGACCCTCCAGGCCACGGCCGCTGTCGTGGCCGAGACGACGTCTGCCAAGAGCACCGAGGTAGGGCTCGACGACTGGGATATGCGGATGCTCATATTCTCCGTGTCCAAATCATCGGACGTGCACATTTCCATCTGTGACGACGACGGTATGGTCTGCGCCTGCTCTGACAACGATCTTTTCTGCCGCCATATAGGGACTGTGCTGCCCGCTGCCGCGCTCGACAGAGTAACGAGCGAAGGAATATACGAGGCCCGCGGCACGCTCGGAGATTACTACGACGGCAAAATGTACTATGCGGGCGTGCAGATACCGTCCCCGGACGGCGGAGACCCGATAGGATACGTCTTTGCCGCGGTCTCCATGGGCTCGCTTACGCTTCTGTGGAGGCCGATATTCTCGCTGTTCATCCTCGTCGGCTGTATAGTCCTGCTTGTCGCCCTGTGTACGTCGTTCGTCGTGACGAGGCGGCAGATGACGCCGCTCCACGATATGGCGCAGGCGGCCGGCAAGCTCGCAAAGGGGCAGTTCGACGTCCGCGTCAAGGGCGGTCAGATAGAGGAGATAGAGGAGCTTGCAGACGCCTTCAACCTCATGGCCGGCTCTATGGAGGCCGCGGAGATGTCAAGGCGCGAATTCGTCGCGAATATCTCACACGAGCTGAAAACACCGATGACGACGATATCCGGTTTTGCCGACGGGCTCCTTGACGGGACGATCCCGCCCGAGGAATCCAAGCGTTATCTCGCTATAATATCCGATGAAACAAGGCGCCTTTCACGCCTCGTGCGGCGCATGCTCGACCTTTCAAGGATGCAGAACATCGACGCAGCGAAGCTACTCACGTCGTCCTTCGACGTTACCGAGGTCGCAAGGCGCGCGGTGCTCGGCCTCGAGCAGAAGATCAATGCCAAGAAGCTCGAGGTGAACGTCGAGCTTCCCGAGGAAGAGGTCACGGTGCGCGGCGAAGCCGACACCATAATGCAGGTCATCTACAATATCCTCGATAACGCCGTCAAATTTGCCTTTGAGGGCGGTACGGTCAAGCTCAGCATATGGAAGCAGGACGCCAAGGCGTTCGTCTCCATCAGCGACACGGGCGAGACGATCCCCGAGGAAGACCTGCCCATGATATTCGACAGATTCCACAAGAGCGACAGATCCCGCAGCCTCGACCGCGAGGGCGTGGGACTCGGACTGTATATCGTAAAGGCCATCCTGACGGGCTACGGGGAGGATATCCGCGTAAAAAGCCGTGACGGCGTGACGGAGTTCGTTTTCACGCTCAGCCTGAAATAATTTCCTTTACGCGCAGTTCACGAAACCAATACCGCGCGGGCGGTATAATGGCACGTACACTTTATGGGGGAGTCACCTATGGCCGAAAGAAAACCCGAGGATTATTACCTCGAAGGGTACTTCGATTCCGTCGGCGAGCCTTCGGGCAAGCCCGTAAAAACGGAAAAATCCCGACACATGAGCATAGGGAAATGCGCCGCGCTCATTCTGATCGCGGCTATCGCCATATCTGCGGTGATCTTCTTCATCCACCTTATCCTGACGTTCGACGTCGTCGTTTCCGGGAATGACGGCGAGGTCAAGATAAGCATCACGCGCGCAGAACGCCACGCTCCCGAGATCGAGAAGATCCCGACCATTCCGATAGACGCGGTATTTCCCGAGGGGCCGCTTCCGGGCGACGCTCCGGTCATCGGTACCAACGGAAGCGCAACGCTCCGTATTACCGGCACCCCCAACGGTCAGTTCCTCTCAAATCAGCAGATATACGGCGAGGTCAGCCCGAGCATAGTCTCTGTCGCCATGCTAAACGGGGCCGAAGCCGAATTCATATCCGGGATCATCATGAGTGACAAGGGCCATATCATAACGAGCTGCACCGCGGCGTACGCGGGCGAGCTTCAGGTGACGCTGTGGGACGGGAGGGTTTTCCGCGGAAGCGTAGTCGGTATCGACGACGCGACGGATATCGCCGTCATCTCCATAGATGCCGAGGGCCTCGAGCCCGCCGATTTCGGCGACTCTGATAGGACGGAGGTCGGCGAAGCGCTCTACGCCTTCTGCACTCTGCCCAACGGGACCTGCTTCATGACGGACGGCCTTGCCTCCGCGATAGACGGGAACGTCATGCTCGACGGCGTGACGACGCCCATCATCCTCACCAACGCCGAGGTGCGCTCGTGGAATACGGGCGGTGCTCTCGTCAACAGCTCCGGAAAGGTCATAGGCATCATCGATCAGAATCTCGCCGCCATGTACGGTGACGACGGGACGCTCGGCTGCGCCATCCCCGTGCGTGTCGCAAAGCCCGTCGTCGACGAGCTCATCGAAAAGGGCTTCGTCTCCGGTAGGCCGGAGCTCGGCATCACCGTAGCGGACGTTCCCGCCGCGATGAGCGCGTATCTCGGCATACCGCGCGGCGCGATGGTAGGCTCGGTCGACCCCGCGAGCGAGGCTTATACGAAGGGCATCTCACGCGGAGATATAATCATCAACATAAACGGCATAGAAATAACCGGTACTGCCGACCTAAACAGGATCAAGAATTCCTGCCGCGTCGGCGATACCGTGCGCCTCGGAGTATACCGTTCCTCGATGGTATACTACGTGGATATAACCCTTCAGGACAGCGCCGATCTGCGCTGACGGGAGAGATGAGTATGAAAAAGATCATCAGGGGAGCGCTGGCGCTTTTGGTTAGCGCCGCGCTCCTTCCGGTTTCCGCCCTTGCGGCGACGGTATTCGATACCGAAACGGAGCTCGCGGGAAAGACGACGCTCGCGAGCGGAGTATACTATTTTGATGACGTGCGTCAGGCGGAGTATCGGCTCGAATACGAGCCGAACGAGACCGTGCGCCCCGTAGTGGTGTACGGCTCGAAGGTCTGCAACTACGGCTCCTTCTCTTCAATGTCTGCTCTGCTCGAAAAGCAGGGTATGAACGTCATCGGGGGCATCAACGGCGACTATTACGTCATGGAGACCAATCAGCCGGTCGGCATCGTTATAACGGATTCCATCCTCCGCAGCTCGGACAACGGACTTTGGGCCGTCGGCTTCCGCGGGGACGGGACTGCTTTCATAGGGAGACCTGCTCTCGCCATGAGCGTTAAGATCAAGACCGAGACGTACAGGATTGACGGCGTCAACAAGGTGCGCACGGGGACGGGGTATCATCTCTTCACCGATGACTTCTCCTACACCACGAAAAATTCCGCGCCCGGTTGGGATATCATCCTCACGCCCGACCCCGAAAACGACCTCACCGTGAACTGCGAGCTGACGCTCACCGTCGAGGAGGTAGTCGCGTCGCAGGGCGATATGGCGCTCCCCGAGGGCAAATACGTGCTCAGCGTTTCCGCCGATACGGATGAATGGCGCAGATGGGGCGTCGAAAACGTCGCTCCCGGCGACACCGTGACGCTTTCGATCTCCTCCGACCCCGTGTGGGACGAGGCCGAGTATGCCATAGGCTCACTCATGAAGCTCGTAACGGACGGGCAGGTCGAGCCTGAGCTTGAAAGGGGAGAGACAGCCCCGAGAAGCGCTGTCGGCATAAGACCGGACGGTACTGTCATCCTCTTCACGGTCGACGGCCGTCAGAGCGGATACAGCCGCGGCTACACGATAGCGCGGCTCGCCGAGCGCCTCGCCGAAATAGGCTGCACAGAGGCCTGCATCATGGACGGCGGCGGCTCAACGGCTCTGTCCGCTCTCTACATAGGTGAGGACAGCGCGGAGATAGTAGGCAGACCCTCCGGCGGATACGAGCGGAGCGTCAGCACGTACATAATGCTCGCCGCGCAGGGGAGCGGGAGCGGCACCGCGCAGTGCCTCGGCGTAAGGCCCGAAGCTCAGGCGGTACTGACGGGCTCGACCGTCGGCGTATCAGCCGGAGCTTCCGACGAGACGGGACGCGCCGTCCCTCTCGGAAGCGTCGTGCTCAGCTCCTCGCCGGGCGGCAGCGTGATGGGAAATTCCGCCGTCAGATGCGTTTCGCCCGGAGTCGTGACCGTTTACGCATACTCCGGCTCGCTTTCGGCAAGCGCCGATATCCTGTCCGTCGAAACGCCGGACAGCATCACCGTCCGCCGAAATGGCTCCGTTACGGAATCCATCATTCTCCCGCCGGGCGCGAAAGCCGACTTTGACGCTTCCTCTGCGTGGCAGGGCTTCGACCTCGTCTCGCAGGACAGCGCGTATAAATGGTCCGTGCCGTACTCTCTCGGCACGATAGACGCCGACGGCGTGTTCACGGCGTCGTCCTCCGCGGGAAGCGGCGAGATCACCGTGTCCGCGGGAAACCTCACGAAGAAGATAAAAGTCACCGTAGGGACGGTGAATTACATACTCGATGACTTCGAGGGCTATTCGTTCGCCGGCGTCAACGAGGATGTGTTCCGGGCCTCGTCCGGTACGGGCGCCGCCCGCATATACCGTGACCTCGGAAGCGGCGGCAGCTTTACGTGGAACGTAAGCCGCGCGCCCGTCGAGTTCGCGCCGTACCTCCATATAAGCGTATACGGTGACGGCTCGGGCAATACGCTCTTTTTCAAAGACGCCGCGGGCGCAGAGAAGAGCGTCTGTACGCTCGATTTTACGGGCCTCAGAAGATTTGCCGTGCCTTGCTCCGGCCTCTCCGCGATAGGACTGCGCGGCTCGGGGTGGACGGATATCTGCATCGATATGCTGACGGCGTCTTCGTCTGCCGTGCCCGATACGACAGCGCCTGAGATTAGATTCCCTGATGTTTCGGGAGGCAGCTTCACAGCCGTTATCTCTGACGCCGTCGACGCCGACAGAGTTGCCGTCCGGCTCCTGCTCGACGGAAGACCGCTCAGCTTTTCCAATGCCTCCGGCAGTATTTCCGCCTCCGTACCCGCGGACGGGCTGCATAAGCTCACCCTCAGAGTGACGGATATCTCCGGCAACATATCCGAATGGGGCACGC
>JAZQQE010000106.1:0-25116 GCA_045628845.1 Oscillospiraceae bacterium | reverse complement strand
GTTATCGCCGCGATAGCCGCAGTCGGAGCGACCTTCGGCAAAGCCGAAGCGTCCAACACCGATTTTCACACCGTGAACGCGCTCGGCAGCAGTACGGTCACCGTCCGCGGCGAGCCCGTGACCGTTGTAAACGGTGTCGTCACCTTCTCCGAGTCCAAGCAGTGGAACAAGGTCGCCAATGGCATCTATACCGCGATCAGTGCAGTGAACCCCGAGCTCATCATTGACGGTGCCTACACCGAGATACCTCCCGTCATCCCTCCCGTGGAGCCCGTGACTTACACCGTGACTACCAACTGGATCGGAAGCGACGGCACAGTATTGGCTTCCTCCGAGACCGATCCCGCTCCTTACCTCGAGGGTGACCCCTACTCCACCACCAAGAAGGACTTCGAGGGCTATACCTTCGTAAGGACCGAGGACGACGCTCCGAACGGAAATATGCCCGCCCGCAACGTTGTCGTCACATATGTCTACGACAAGGACCCCGTTGAGCCCCCCGTTGAGCCTCCCGTTGAGCCCCCCGTTGAGCCTCCCTACATCCCGACTTATACTGTGACCACCAACTGGAAAGACAGTAAAGGAAATGAGCTGGCCTCCTCCGAGACCGACCCCTACCTCTATTATGCAGGCACCGCCTACAACACTGCCCAGAAGACCTTTGAGGGCTATACCTTCGTCAAGACCGAGGGCGACGCTCCGAGCGGATACGTATCCGACCACGACGTTGTCGTTACCTACGTCTACGACATGATCCCCGTGCCCACAGAGGATCCCACCGAGGAACCTCCGGAGGAGTTCGAGGAGATCGTCGATGAAGACATTCCCCTCTCCGGCATCGAAGTTCCCGAGGAAGTCGAGATCATCGACGAAGACATCCCTCTCGCCCCCGCTCCCAAGACGGGAGACAACATGATGTTCTGGCTGACTCTTGCCATTCTCTCAGGGCTTGCTCTGATAGGCGTCACTCTCGTCCCCGTCAAGCACGGCAGGCACGAGAAGCACTGAGCATCGAAATTCCGGTCAGATGACCGGTGACCCTTCATTTCTGTTTCATACACAAAACGGGTCTGCGTAATTCCGCAGACCCGTTTTGCAAATTCCGAGTATGGAGGCCGACATTGAAACGTCAGATAAGAACGATATTGATATTGCTGCTGCTCGCCGTATTCCTGTCGAGCGTCACCGTCGTTATCGTCCGCAGCGTCAACGCCGGCCGCGCCGCAGACGAATACGGGCAGGCGCAGGAGCTCCGGAAGAAGACCGTTCCGCAGACCTCGCCGAGCCCATCTGCCGAGCCGACCCCCGTGCCCTCCGCAGCGCCGACGGACGCTCCGCCAGACTCGCCTGCACCGGAGCCTACCGCAGAGCCCGTGCCCCCGGAGCTTCCCGTCTGCGAGCCGGATGAGTACACCGAAGCCCTCGTGGGCCTCGACCTCTCGGAGCTCACGGTGGAAAACCCGGACGTGAAGGCGTGGATACTGATACCCGGCACGGTGATAGATTATCCCGTCGTGCAGGGCGAGGACAACGACTACTACCTCGAATACACGTGGATGCGCACGAAAAACTCCGTCGGCTCCATCGTCCTCGAATGCCATAACAGCGCAGACTTCGGCGATTTCAGCACCATCATCTACGGGCATCTGATGCGGAACGATTCAATGTTCGGCACGCTGAAATACTACGCGAACGAAGCGTATTTCAGCGAGCACCCGCAGATCTATCTCGCGTCGGAGCAGGGCGTGTGGCGCTACTCGATCTTCGCCGTCTACGAGACTCCCCTGAGGTCGGCGACGTACTACATCGAATTTCCCGACGACGCGCACAAGCAGGAATTCATAGACTACGCGCTCGGGCGCTCCGTCATCCAAAGCGGCATCGTCCCCGGAACGGACGACCGCTTCCTCACGCTCTCCACCTGCATCGGCAGCGGCTACTCGAAGCGCTGGGTCGTGCAGGCGGTACTCGACGGGTTTTTCCCGAACGAATGACGCAAAAAGCCGGAGGCTTGAAGCCTCCGGCTTTTTTCTTTTTGTGCCGCGCGGTCACGCCGCGCGCAGCCCGCCCTCGCGGGCGGGGATCATTTGACCTGACCGATCTTGCCGGTTTCCTTGTTTCTCCAGCGGGGCTTGAGCGGCAGCGGGTAATTGAAGCGGATCGCACCCGGGGTCGGGCAGTCGGTCACGCAGCAACCGCAGTACCAGCACTCTTCGGGATGAAGAATGATCGGGGGCGCGCCCTTCTTGGGGTTGGGGATGAAAACGTCTATCTGGCATACCTGAACGCAGGTGTTGCAGCCGACGCACTTGTCCGGATCGACCTTGACCGGCATGCTCGGCGTCTGAACGTTGGGTATCGCATAAACTTTATTCGCCATTACTCTGTCCTCCTGTCTCATTCAGCGGGCTTATACACGCCGGAATAGTCCTTGTTGTGAGCCTCGTAGCCCTCTTTCATGTTGCCGTACCACTTGGACGGCAGTCTCTCGAACTTGACTTCGTCGTTCTCGAGTCTGAGCGTGAGGAAGCTGTTGGCCTCTTCCGGATTGTCCTGCGGATAGTCGACGCGATCAATGCGGAGTCTGGCGTTGGTGAGCCTGCGCTCCTTCATGGCGTAGATGGCAATCTTGCAGCAGGTGATGATGCTCAGATCCTCGATGGAACGCATGAGCTTGTGCGGATCGAGAGCGTAGAGCTGAGGCACCGCGTTCTCTTCGATCCTCTTTATCTCATCGAGAGCTATGTCGAGGAGCTTTTCGCTCTTCCACTCGCTGACGAAGTACTGCATGACGCGGTTGACGCCGTTGTGCAGTTCCTTCCACTCGATGCCGCCATCGCGCTTGGTCGGAGCAAGGACGCGCTCCTTTTCTTTGTCTATCTGCTCGCGGCAGACCTTGCCTGCGCCGTTGGCCTTGGCGTACGCGGCGGCCTTGCGGCCGGCATAGCGGCCGGTGGAGGCGGCGAAGCTGTGGTCGCCCGGGGAGAAGATGGTGGTGCCGGCTCCGAAGAGGCCGGGAACGTTGGTCATCAGATCCCAGTCGATGAGCAGGCCGCCGCTGCGGCTGCCGTCGCGGTACTGCGGGGAGGGCTGGAACTCGATGAGGGTGTAGTTCATGATCTGGTCACGCTTGGGGTCGAAGCCATCCTCGGTCATCGTCTTGACCATGACCTTGGTGGTGGATTCTTCGTTGAGCATGAGGTTCCAGGTGGCGTTGGCCTCCTCGGGCTTCATGCCGGCGAAATCGCCGAAGAACGGGAGCTCGTACGTGCCATTCCTGACGCCCTCGCGGATCTCGTTGATGATGTTGGCCTGGTTGGAGAACATCGCGCCGCCGTCGGCCCAGCCCTGGGTCGGAGCGGGAAGCTTCGTATTGTTGGCGTCGACGAGAGGAACGTTTTCATAGCTCGCGTCCGCGCCGCCGGAATACCACTTGTGCTTGACGCCGGAAGCGATCCTGAAGGGAGCGCTGCCTTCCATATTGGTGATCTTCGCGCCGGCGTTGAACGCTATGGCCGTGGCGTCACCGCACTCGTTGCGGGAGTACATCGTCGAATATCCGCCGTGCTCCATGTCCATGAACCACATCGAGTTGGGGCCGGCTGCCGACAGGACGGCGGCCTTCGCCTTGACGATGACGAATTCACCGGTGCGGACATTGAGGCCCGTCGCGCCGACTATGCGGCCGCCCTGCTTGCCTCCCTCGTTGAGCAGGCTGGTCGCCATGACGCGGTCAAACACCTGCACGCCGAGCTTCTGGCATTCCTTTTTGAGGATGGGCTTGAACGTGCTGCCCCAGATACGGATAACGACGTTCGTGCGCTTCTCGGGGGGATTGTAGCCAGGCTTCTTCCAATCGTCGAACGGAGCATAGCCGACGCCAACGCCGTAACGCGGGGAGATCATGAGCTTGGTCTCGTCATCGCGGCCCTCGACTCCGATGAACTCATCGTCGGTATCGCGGATCTTGCCGCCCATCTGCTCCATCTCAAGCAGGGTGTCCCAGTCCTCGCGGCACTGGATCTCCGTGCCTATGCCGTTGGCGAACGGCCCCTGAGTCATCTGCTCGGCCCACCAGTCGGGGTCGACTCTGGACAGGGGGTTAGCCGGCACGTTGCACCAGTGATCGCAGCCCGGTCCGCCGGCGCCGCTGCGCCTGACGTCGCCCTTTTCGAGAATGACGACCTTGGCGCCGTTGCGGGCGGCGGTTATGGCGGCCCAGCATCCGGCGATGCCGCCGCCGAGGACAAGTACGTCGGTCTCTACTTCCTTCTCCTCACCGAATTTGATCGGATAAGGCCATTCCGGGGGAGTTCCCTCGGCTTTAAGATAATCATGCCATGTTCCCATTATACGACCTCCTATTTTTTATACCTCTCCCGGGCGCGTGCCCGGAAGCAACCTACTTATGTACCGCTCCGCACTTCCCGCGCGGAGCGCGATACTATAACAGCTAATAATTATAAATGATAAACAAAAATAATGCAAGACAAATGCGATCCATAAATGTCTGAAAATACACGATTCCATGAATACCCCGCCGCCTCCTCCGGCATATTTCCCCTGCGGCGCGCCGCGGGGAGTGGACAACGGGCGGCGAGTATTATATAATGCTGTTATCTTTGAAGCGTGCCCGTCCGGGCTTCGGAAAGGACTTGCCGGCGTATGCAGACCGTCATCGTCACAGACGCAAAATACCGCTCCGCCATCGCCGCCGTGCGCGCGCTCGGCAGGGCGGGCTATAAGGTCGTCGCCGTGCAGACGCGGGGCGACTGCTCCGCGGAGCCTCCCGCCTTCGTCTCGCGCTACGTCTTCGAGGCCCGCATGATGGACTGCTCGGTGTCCGACGAGCGCTACACGGACGAGCTCGCAGCATTGATAAGGGAATACGGGCGTCCCATCCTCTTCTGCGTCGGCGCGGCGACGCTCGCGGCCGTCTCGGAAAAACGTGATCTCTTCGCGGAGATCTGCGATTTCCTCATCTCCCCGCCCGACGTGCTGCTCGCCCTCAACGACAAGGAGGCCGTGCACCGCCGCGCGGAGGAGCTCTCCCTCCCCGTGCCGAAGGAGTACCGCGCGGGCGAAGCCATCAGCTTCCCCGTCGTCGTCAAGCCGCACTGCGGCGAAAAATTCGGCCTCAAGGCGAAGGACCGCTACGCCTTTGCGGAAAACGAAGAGGAATACGAACGGGTGCTCACCGCGATGTCACGCTATGACCCCGAGCCCATCGTTCAGGAAAAAATAAGCGGAGAAGGCGGCGGAGCGAGCCTTCTGCTCGACCGTGACGGGCACCTCGTGTGCGCCGTCTGTCACCGCCGCATACGCGAGTACCCCATAACCGGCGGGCCCTCCACCTGCTGTGAGAGCATGTATGACGAGGGCAGGATCGACGCCGCGTACAGGCTGCTCGCCTCCTTCGGCTTCACCGGCATGGCGATGGTCGAATTCAAGGGCGGGCGCATCCTCGAGGTCAATCCAAGGATATGGGGCAGCTTCCCGCTCACGGACTGCGCGGGCAGTCCCTTCGCCGTCCGCTACGTGCAGGCGGCGCTCGGCGAGGCTCCGCAGTATGACCCTCACGACTGTACGGTCGGCGTCCGTATGCGCTTTCTAATAAATGACGCCGCCGCGACGCTTCAGTATCTCCTGCACGGGAAGCTCCGCGCCGCCTTCGGAGGCATCGCGGACGTTTTCCGCGCCAAAGAGGCCCTGCGCAGCAGGGACGACGCCGCGCCCTTCAGGCGCTACATGAGGAACACGCTGCTGAGAAAATGAAGATAAAGCTCGACCTTCACGTTCATTCGGAATATTCGCACGACGGGCGCATGACGGCCGCGGAGATAATCTCTCTCGGGAAGGCCGCGGGGCTCTCCGGAGCCGCGGTATGCGACCACGACGCCTGCGCTCCCCTGCCGGACGGCGGAGACTTCCTCCTCATACCCGGCACGGAGGTCTCTACTGACCGGGGGCATCTGCTCGGGCTATTCGTCACGGAGCCCGTGCCCGGCGGCGACCTTGCACGCGCCGTCAGCGCCATACGCGCGCAGGGCGGCATAGCCGTGCTCGCCCACCCCTTCGAGCGTACGGACGACGCCTCGCGCTTTGACGGCGCGGCGCGGCTCGTTGATGGCATAGAAGTAATGAATTCGCGCGCAGAGCGCAAAAATCCGCGCGCCAACGCCATGGCGGCCGCGCTCGCGGAGCGTTTTTCCCTGCCCGTCTTCGCGGGCAGCGACGCGCACGTTCCGCAGGAGGTCGGGAACGCATACGTCACGCTCGACGTCCCGGAGCTGACACCCGACGCTGTACGCGAGGCGCTGCTCACGGCCCCGCGCGAGGTCTGCGGGAAGCGCAGTCCCGCGCGCTTCACTGCGCGCAGCCAGCTTACGAAGCTCAGAAAGAAAGGCGCAGGTGCGCCCGCATATATAAAATGGACGCTCTTTGCGGGAAAATGCCTCGTTCAGGACGTTTTTACCCGCCGCTGAAAGGACGGCAAGCCATGTCACTCATCGTTAAGCTCGGCAAAAAAGGCAAGAGCATACTCAAAAAGCTCATCGCGCCCGCCGAGGCGCCGACGCTCAGCTATACGCGCCGCATCGAGCGCGTCTGCACGACGCGGCGCATCTGCGCCATGACCTTCGACGACGGCCCGATGGACCTCCCCGCCTCGCCCGACCGCTTCGGCGGCAGGGCGCTGACCGACGTACTGCTCGACGAGCTCGCGGAGTACGGCGCGAAGGGCACCTTCGACGTCGTCGGCGACACCTCGGCGAACTACCCCGACAGCGCGGGCAAAGAGGGCAGCGCCGCGTGGGGCGGCATCAAATACGACCACTACCCCGACATAAACAAGGATGACCTCGGCGGCGTCGAGCACAACGACCGTCTCATCCGCCGCATGCTTGCCGAGGGGCATCAGATAACGAGCCACGGCTACCGCCACATCATCTTCGGCAAAAAGCCGTTCGTATACGGCGCGAGGGTCTATCTCGGCGGGCTCGACGAGGCAGCAGACGACCTCAAAAAGCTCGACGGCGTCATGCGCGAGCGCTACGGCTACGAAATGACGATGGGCCGCCCGCCCCACTACGTGGACAAGATAAACGGCGGCTTTACGAGCTATGACGTTTACGACCTGCTCGGATACCAGTACATGGCCGCCTCCTTCGACGGCGCGGGCTGGCTCCCCTCCGTGCTCTCCGACCCGGAGGCCGCGCTCGAGGCCGAGGTCAACGCCATGGTCGAGCCCATGAAAAAGGCGCTCGAGGCCGATCCCGACGCCTTCTGCGGGCAGATAATCTTCCAGAAGGACGGATACAACATGAGCCGCCGCACGCCCGTCGCGTTCGGGCTCCCCGCTCAGCTCGCGCTCCTCAAGCAGTACGGCTACGAGGTCGTGACCGTCGCGGAGCTCATGGAGGAGAGCCCCTTCACCGATGTCGGGCGCTCCGACCCTCTCTTCGGCAAGCTCTGCTCTCTCGCGAAGACGCGCGCGGTAGCATACCGTGACAATAGGCTCCGCCTCGACGCGCAGATGACCGTCGGCGAGCTCGCGATGCTGCTCGCTCCCCGCTCCGAGGCGATTTCTCTCCGCCATGCGCTCATACGCAAAACGGGAAAGGCGCAGGGCGCCTGCTGCGGAGCGATGGAATGGTGCGTCCGGGAGGGGCTCATCCCCGCGGAGGCGAAGGCAGGCTCTCCCGTCACGTCGCTGCCCGCGGAGCTCTTCACGAAGACGGAGGGCTTCACGCGCCGCGAGGTCTACGCCGCGTATATCATGACAAGCGCCGAATGACCGCGTACATAGAAAAACGGCAGGAGATATCTCCTGCCGTTTCTTTATGCCGTGTCAGAATACGAGCGAATCGACCTTGTCGAGAAGCTCGATGATGTGCGCCTTGTAGGTCTCTATCTCTTTTCTGCCCTGCTCATTATCGAGCCCGCCGCGGCGGATGAGGCGGCGCATGAGCCTCGAATAGCCGATGAGCGAGGCCTTGCGCTCTACGTCGGCGACCTTTTCTGCGTCGTCCGTGCCGAGGTAGAGGGGCAGTGTCTTCTTCCAGATGCTGACCGAGAGGTCGTGCGGGATGCCGAGGAAGCTCTCGGAGATGGAATTGTCCACCTCGGAGAAGCCGACGTAGGCATTGAACACGGAGGCGAGCTCGAACACGGGATGGCCCTGGCAGAGCGTGTCCATATCTATGAGGAGCACCTCGCCGTTCTGCATCATGACGTTCTTGATATGGTAGTCCCCGTGCATCATGTGATGGTCGACGGGCACGGCCTCGACGAGGGCGCAGAGTTTCTCCGCCTTGTCCGCAGGCAGGTAGTCGCGCAGGAAGTTCACCCAGCCGATGACGACCTCGCGCTCGTCGGGCATATCCTCGGGCCTGACAACGGTCGCGTGAATCTTCTTCATGAGGTCGACGTAGAGGGCGACGTACTTGTCGGTATCCTGCGGGGCCTCGTTTATGAGTTTAGCAAAGGATTTTGCGTTAAGGAGCTCGAACACGCTTCCGAAGCTGTCGCCTACCTTGACGACGTCGTACGGGATGGCGGTCGGGATTCCGAGGACGAAGGCGCGCCTTGCGAGCTCGCGCTCGCGGTGGATGTCGGGCAGGGCGTCGGAATTGAAATAGACCTTGACGATGGTGTCGGCGTCGATGCGGTACACCCTGCCGTTGGCGCCCTGGCCTATGACCTCGCAGCCGTCGACGGAGAGGCGGCGGTACGCCTTCTCGACGGGTATCATCTCGGTAAAGCCGGTCATGTCGAATATCTCATAGACCTCGGAGGAGGCGTTTATCATTTTCAGGGTCGGCTCGGCCTTTCTGAGACGGAGGACGACGCGCAGGCCCGCGCTCGAAATATATACGAGGTCCTCGAGATCGAGCACGACGGCGGAATGAGCGCATGCGAGGTGCTCCGTCATCTCCTTTTCTATCGCGGCGGCGTTGGCGGAGTCTATCCTGCCCTCGGGGAACATATAGAGTACGTTTTCTCTTACTTCTGCTTTCATCTTCATTCTCCCTTACCGAATACTTTTTCCACGAGCTCCGTGTATTCCGTGTACGCCGCGTACTCCGACATATCGCGCAGCAGCGACGCTATCGTCTTATAATACCAGCCCTGCATGAGCGGGTCCTTCTGATTGAGAGCGCGCCACACGTCGTCGCCGCGGCGCAGATACTCCCTGTAAAAAGAGCGCATGTTCGAGAGCTTGTCGGCGAGCCAGAGTATCCGCACGGCTCTGTCCTTCGTGTGCTCGAGCATGAGGAGGGATTCCTCCTTGCGCTGCTGCCACGTCTCCGCGGCGGGGCGCTCGCTCATCTTGTCCTCGCTCTCGCTCTGCACGAGCGCCGCGACGCGCGCGCCGAACTTCGCGCGTATCTCGCGCGGGTCGACGCCGCAGTCCTCGACCGTGTCGTGCAGCAGCCCCGCGATGATGATGTCCTCGTCGTCGGTCATGCTGCCGATTATCGCCGCGACCTCCATCGGGTGGAGTATGTACGGCGTGTTCACGAGCTTGCGCAGCTGACCCGCGTGAGCGGCGGCGGCAAAGCTTATTCCTTCGTTGAGTTTTTCGTACATAGCGTCACTTCGCAATCCGTATCGTGATCATGTTCATTTTGTAGAGGTATTCGTAGTCTATCTTCTCCGCTATGCGCCGCACCATCATCAGCCCGACCTTCGAAAAATCCTCGCTGCTGAATACGAAGTCGAAGGGGTTGTACGGGTCGGTCACGCTGCAAACGATTATGCGGAACGAATCCTCCTCAGAGATTATCTTGATATCCATTTCGGCGGGCGCCGACGTCCTTACGGAGGAATGGACGGCGTAGTCCGACGCGAGCTCGTCCACGCACAGCGCCGTAAGATACGACGTGCGCGAGGCGGCCTCCTCCCCTTTGAGGAAGGTCTGTATCTTCTCGGTGAGGTCGCTGATGTTCCCGTTGTCGCACACGAGCGAAACGTCGACCGCGGGATACTCCGCGCAGCGCCCCGTGTCGAGCAGGAGCATCCTGTCGAGCGAGAGCCCGCCCGACCTCACGCGGCGGATGAGCGCGAAGACCGGGACCGTCAGAATGAGCGCGGCGACGGCGCTCCCTCCGAGCGCAAGCCAGAGCCCCGTATATCCGAGCGGCGGGACCAGCAGGGCCGTTAAAGCCGGGAATACGACGGAATCGGGCACTATCGCGAGGTACATGGAGGCGCCGACGTGCTCCGTGTAGGAGAAAAACGACGAGAGCAGTATGACGACCGTGCGCACCGGGATGAACGCGAGCGCTATGAGCACTCCCCTGCGCACCGTCTCCGTATCCGCGTTTCCGAGGTAGAGCCGGAGAAGGAGCGGCATGAGCGCATACAGAATGAGCACCCAAACGGCGCTGTACACGACGCCCCTGCCGAGCGCGGAGTTGAGCGTCATGCGCAGGCCGCCCTTGTCGCGGCAGGCGTAGCATACGCCCGTCATCGGGCCCGAGGCATAGTCCATGCCCTCCGCGCCGACCTCTGCGAGCTTCCAGAAGCAGTGCACTATCGCCCAAAAGGCAAGGCCCGCCGCGCCGAGCGCGGAGCCGACGATGGTGCGGTTGGGGAGGCCCGCCGCGAGCGCGTCGAGCATCGAATTGAGCGACATCGAGCCTCCGATGACGAGCAGGCTCTTCACACGCCTCATGCGGAACGCCGCGGCGCGCACGCGGAACTCTATCGGCAGCCCGTGCCTTCTCGCGGCGGCGTAACACACCGCGAGCGTCGGCACCGTGGCCGCGAGCGTCCCGATGCCGAGCGCGCCTATGCCCGCTCCTGGCACGAGCAGCAGTAGCAGCACGGAAAAGAGCACGTTGCACGCGAGTCCCGTGAGGCTCGCGGCGAACGAATCCTTCTGATAGCCGTAGACGCTGAGGATGAGCGTTATGAGCTTCGCCGCGGCGACGAACGGATACGTCATCGCCGTAAAGCGCAGGTAGCGCATGCTGAGCTCGCGCAGCTCCTCCGTCGCGGCGCCAAAGAGCGTCACGATGGGGCGGGCGAACACCGCGCACACGACCGCGAGCAGGCAGCCGATGACCGCTATGTCGATGAGGCCGACTGTGAAGAGCTCGCGGCTCTTGCGGCGCTGACCTCTCGCAAGGGTCTCGGAGTACGACCCGTACGTCCCCAGCACGATGACGGAGAGGAGCGCCGTGCAGAGCGTCTGCACGGGGAGCACTACTCCTATCGCGGCGATGTGGGCGGGCGTGAGGAAAACGCCCGCGAGGAGGCTGTCGGCGAGGCCGTTTATATTGTAAGTCAGAGCAAGGAGGAAGCTTGGGATGAAGCTCCCTCCTATCATCTTTTTCAGGAGCCGGCTGCTGCCGGAGCCCCATTCGAGCCGACTGGCGGACGCCATATATCTATCTCCGCGTCAGAAGTTTTTGCGCAAGGTGAGGACGTTCTGTCCGTTTTCGTATTTGTAGCTCGCCTCATCCATGGTCTTCTTGACCATGTAGATGCCGAGGCCGCCTATCTCCCTGTCCTCCGCGGAAAGGGAAATATCCGGATCCGCCTTCGAGAGCGGGTCGAACGGCATGCCGCGGTCGGAAAAGCGCAGAGTCACGCCGCCGTCGGGCTCCGGACGAAGGCCGAGCTTCATCTTGCCCGTCACGCCGTAGCCGGCGTAGGCGTAGTGCGCGATATTGACGAATATCTCCTCCACCGCGACGGTTATCTGCATCGCAGGTCCGGGCGGGCAGCCGAGCTTGTCCAGCTCGCCCTCGACGAATCCCAGGACCTCGTCGAGCAGAGCGTCGGACGCTTCGTATTCTCTCTCGATCATACCGGAATCCCCCTTGTACTTGCGGTAGTTCAGTACCAGCATCGTGATATCGTCGAACTGCTCGGCCTTGCCGACGAAGCGCTTGATGTTCGCCCTCAGGCCGTACAGCAGCGTATCGACGGAATCGTCGGCGTTACTGTTGAGATACTCGGAAAGGCGCGCCTCGCCGTAGAGCTCGTTGGAGACGTTGGTCGCCTCGGTCACGCCGTCGGTATAGAGGAACAGCTTGTCCCCCGGCTGCATGAAGAGCTCGGCCTGCTTGTAGCGCACGGCCTCCATGCCCGCGAGCACGAAGCCCGGGCGCGCGCGCAGAAACTCGAAGCCCTTGTCGCCGAGCTTTATCATCGGCGGGTTGTGCCCCGCGTTGACATACGTGAGCTTTCCCGTCTCTATATCGAGCACGCCCATCCACGCCGTCACGAAAAGGCCCGCGCGGTTGCCCTCGCAGAGCATCTGGTTGACCTTCGTGAACACGTCACACGGGCGCAGACCCGACTGCGTGTGGTTTTTGATGAGCGTCTTGGCGATGACCATGAAGAGCGCCGCCGGGACTCCCTTGCCGGACACATCCGCGACGACGACGGCAAGGTTTTTGTCGTCGAGCATGAAGAAATCGTAGAAGTCGCCGCCGACCTCCTTGGCGGGGTGCATGGAGGCGTAGATATCGAATTCGTCGTGCTCGGGGAAGGGCGGGAAAATGCGCGGGAGCATGTTCGCCTGGATGTCGGTCGCGAGACTGAGCTCGGCGCCGATGCGCTCCTTCTCGCGCAGGGAGTCGGTCATGGCGTTGATGCTCTTCGCCATCTCCTCCATCTCGTCCTTCGTATGGAGCTCTATCGGCTCATCCGGGAAGATGCCCGTGCCTATCTCGCTGAGATACTTCTTGGCCTTGTTCAGAGCCTTGAGCCAGCGCGAGATTATCACCATCATGCCGACCGTCACGAGGACGAGCGCGATGATAATGACGGCGAAGGCGCGCTTGTTTGCCTTCGATATGCGCGCGGCAAGCTCCTCGGTGCTCCTGCCGACGACTATTGCGCCGACGCGGCTCCCCTGCTCATCGTAGAGGACCTTGTAAAGGCAGTATATCTGCCTGCCCTCGACGTTCGCGTCGCCGGAGTAGACGTCAGACTTGCCGAGCACGCTCGCGACAGCGGAATCCATGTACGTTCCGACGATGGACTCGCCCTCGGCGTTCCTCGTGCTGCCGGCGGTGCGCAGATAGCTCGTCTGCACGGGGATGCGCGCATCTATCTCCGCCTTTATGCCGGGGTCTGCGAGCGGAGCGTAGATGAACGTATAGAAAAACGTCCCCGTCTTCCCCTCGAGCTCGACGAAGATATCGGAATTGGCATGCTCCTCCGTGCCGTCGCCGATGGCGACGTCGCCCTTATAGAGCATCCCGTCCTCCACGCGCCAGCTCCCGGAGCTGATGTAGTCCTCCATGTACTGGATGTCCGTCCTCTCCTTTTCGGAGACGAGGTCCTCCTCGAGAGTACGGAGGTTTTCCGTCACGATGAGCTCCACAGCTCCGAGCAGCAGCAGCCCACATATCACGAACGCGAGGATTATCTTCGAGCTGATGCTGCGCAGATGGAGGAAGTTCTTTACCTTTTCCATATACTCACCCTATCGTGAGTATGTCGGAGAAGCCGGTGATGTCGAACACTTCCATTATGTCGGGGCAGACGTTCACGATCTTCATGGCGCCCTGCTTGCTCATGGTCTTCTGCGCGCTGAGCAGGACCCTGAGGCCCGCGGAGGAGATGTATTCGAGTCCCGCGAAGTCAAGGGTGAGATCGGTGAGCTCGGGGTAGGCTGCCTTGAGCTCGGCCTCGAGCGCGGGCGCGGTGGTGGTGTCGAGTCTTCCCTCGACGGCGACGGTGAGCGCAGGTCCGTTCTGAATCTTGTTGATGGTCATTTCCGTATCTCCTTTATAAAGGATTTTCCCATTGTTATTTCAGCTTATGATCAGCACTTTATTATATCACAGTCCGCGCAGATTCTCAATATACATTTGATACGCCGCCTGCCGAAGGCACTGCGGAGCAGCGCTTTTTTGCCGCGATGTGCACTTCTGCTATATCTAATAAGGATATAAATGCTAACTTTTTGCCTAATCGCTATGGACTTTTCGGTCGGTTTGAGATACAATATATGAATCTTATACGTGCGCCCTGCGCACAAAAAGGAGTGTCTATTCGTGGCTACCGTTAATAACTGCGAAGGCCAGTACGGCGAGCTCATAATGCAGGAGCTCAAGCTGCCCGAGAACCTTGCCGCTCCCGAGCTCATGGAGCGTTACGCGAAGTTCGGGCGCCGCACCCACTGGGTCGACGGCAACAACATTCCCGGTGCGTTCCAGATGAATACGAGCTGGTGGTTCAAGCCCAACAGGGAGAGCATGCTCAACAATCCCAACCGCCAGGTCGGTCAGGCGCATCACCACGACTACCCCGAGATCCTCGGCTTCTTCGGCTCGGATCCCTATAACCCCTACGATCTCGGAGGCGAGATCGAGCTGCACATCGACGGCGAGATCCATCTCCTCACAAAGAGCAGCATGGTATTCCTGCCTCCCAACCTGCCCCACTGCCCGCTCCTCATAAACCGCGTCGACAGGCCCATCTTCCATTTCTCCGTCGTCATGAACAACGTCTACGGCTGGGCGCGCGACGAGAAGGATATCGGCGCAGATAACAAGTAAATCCTGCCGCGCAGGCGGCTTAACCCCCTTGCACGACCCCCGCAACAACTATCAGGAAAGGAGACAGAAATGAAAATCATCCGTGGCCTGTGCTATGTGTTCGTATGGATCTGCATGATACTTACGGCCGCGCTGATGCTTCTGATGGTCGGAGAAGTCCTCTCCCGTGCCATTCTCAACAAGGCCATACTCGGCTCGACAGAAATGGCGCAGGTCCTGCTCGTCTGCACGCTCAGCTCCTTCGGAGCCTCGATACTGTGTAATTATCAGGTCAAGATAGACGTGCTCACGTCGCACTTCTCCCCCAGGGCGCAGGTGATACTCGACGTCGTCGTCAGAGTCCTCACCGCCGTGACCATCGCGTATCTCGCGTACCGTCAGGGCATCTACGCCGTCTCGCGTTATGAGCAGAAGGTCTTTTACAACAACATCGGCATGCCTGAATGGCCTTTCGTCGCTCTGTTCTCGCTCAGCTACGCAGTCGCAGCTCTCACGTGCCTGCTTCTCGCAATAAGGAAGTTCATCTCCCTTTTCAACGGCACCTACGAGCAGGAGGTAGCTCTCGAGGATACCGACCCCATATTTGCCTACGGCAAGTGGCGTGACTTCAACGAGGCTGAGGCCGGCGCCCAGTCCAACGCCATCGAGGCCGGCGAACAGCTCGCCGGCGACAACGCTCCCGCGGAGGAAGCTCCCGCGGAGAACGCCGAAACGAACGACGACGGAGGTGACGATAAGTGAATATTAGTCCCGAGCTGATAGGCCTGATAGGTATTATCGTCATGCTCATCCTGCTGGCCCTCAAGATGTGGGTCGGCGCGGCGATGGCTCTCGTCAGCATAATCGGTCTGATCATTCTCAGAAACGTCGGCGTTGCCGGGACCGTGGCCGGCTACTCGGCGTTCAGAAACCTCAACAGCTACTCCTTCACCGTCGTACCGATGTTCACATTGATGGGCATGGTAATTGCGGAATCAACGATGGGCAACGCGCTTTATGACGCGGCGTACACCTGGGTCGGCCGCTTCCGCGGCGGTCTTGCCTCCGCGACGGTCGTCGCCTGCGGCGTTCTCGGTGCCATCTCCGGCTCCTCCCACGTCGGCGTCCTCGTCATGAGCAAGGTCGCGCTGCCCGAGATGAAGAAGAACAACTACGACGAATCCTTCGCGGCAGGCTCGATATGCGCGGGCGCTCCGCTGAGTATCCTCATTCCGCCGAGCATGTCCTTCATTCTCTACGGTATCATCACCGAGAACAGCATAGGTCAGCTCTTCATAAGCGGCATAGGCGTCGGCGTCCTGCAGATCATCCTCTACATAATCACGATCTTCCTTCTCTGCCTCTTCAATCCGAAGCTCGGCCCCAAGGGTCCCAAGTTCCCCTTCAAGGTCATGATAAAGACTCTTTTGAAGATCATCCCCATCATCTGCCTGATGATCCTCGTTCTCGGCGGCATCTACGGCGGCTTCTTCACCACCACCGAGGCCGGCGCAGTCGGTGCCTTCGGCTCGATCCTCATCGCGTTCATCTTCCGTCAGATCAAGGTCAGGAACCTCATGCGCGCCTTCCGCGAGACAGCTATCCTCGGCGGCATGATCTTCTTCCTCATCGCCTCCACCTACCTCTTCGTCAGCTTCATGAGCGCCAGCCGCCTGCCCCAGCTCCTCTCCACCTTCATCGTCGGGCAGAACCTCCCCAAGTGGGTTCTCTCGCTGGCTCTCATAGTCCTCTACTTCATCCTCGGCATGTTCCTTCCCGAGACCCCGATGGTCCTTCTCACCATCCCCGTGCTCTACAGCGCGCTGATGCAGGTCGGCTATGATCCCATCTGGCTCGGCGCTTTCGTCACCAAGATGATGGCCATCGGCTCCATCTCTCCGCCCGTCGGCATGATATGTTATACGATGACGGGCATAACACGAATACCTGTCGACAAGGTATTCAAGGGCGTCGTCCCGTTCCTGTTCTGCGATATCATTATTTTGGTCCTGTTGATCATATTCCCCGGTATCGCGACATGGCTGCCAAGCCACATGGGTTAGTCCCGCTTTTGAAAAAAAGCTGAACGATAAAAAAGCACAAATTTTTATTTGGAGGAAAAAACATGAAAAAAGCACTCTGTGCTCTGCTGGCCGTTCTGATGGTCGTCGCCCTCTTCGCGGGCTGCGCTCAGACTCCCGCCGAGCCCACCCCCGCTCCCGCGGCTCCGACCAATGCTCCGGTCGCCCCCGATGCCCCCGATGCTCCCGTTGCTCCCACCGACAACCCCGACGCTCCCATTGAAGTGACTGACGTTACCTACGAAGGCCCCGCGGTCGAGTTCGTCGTCAACCTCTCCGCCGCCGAAGAGCGCTGCGGCTCCTACCTTGAAGCCTTCGCCCGCATCACCGAGCGTACCGACGGCAAGGTCACCTTCCAGAACAACTACAGCGGCTCCCTCATGGCTGCTGCCGAGACCCTCGACGGTCTGGGTGTCGGCCTTGCGGACTTCTCCGACATCGCCCTCCAGAACTTCCAGGATCAGTTCCCGTACTGCCAGCAGGTCCTTTCCTATCCGTTCCTGGGCATCCACAGCCTCGCCATGGGCGCTGAGGTCATTTCCCAGGTCATCCCCAACACCCCCGCCATGCTCGGTGAGTTCGAGAAGCTGAACATCCACCCCATCTCCTACACCACCGTTTGGGGCACCGCTATCGCCTGCGCCGATGACATCGCCATCTCCACCCCCGACACCGTCAAGGGTCTCAAGTTCGTCACCGACGCCCCCGTCCTCTCCAAGTACCTCAACGACATCGGCGCCACCCCCGTCAACCAGCCCCCGATGGAGTTCTACTCCAGCATGACCAACGGCGTTGCTGACGGCGTCATCAACGCTCTCAACGTCATCAACATCTTCGGCGGCCTCGCTCCCGCGAAGCACGTCTACATCTTCGAGAACAGCGCCACCACCGGCCTCCAGACCTTCTGCGTCAACCTCGACACTTGGAACAACATGGATCCCGCTCTCCGCCAGATCATCACCGAAGAGTTCAACAGCACCGATTACTGGGAGTACCTCTTCGAGTACTGGAGAGTCAACGACCAGAGCCACCTCGATGACGCTGCCAACTGGGGCATCCCCGTTGACACCATCGGCGGTGCCGACATGCAGGCTTGGGTCGAGGGCATGAAGCCCTACGGCGATGCCATGATGGAAGACCTCTACAACAAGGGCTACACCGAGTGCTATGACGTCCTCGACGCCATCAACGCCGGTATCGCTGCCTACGCCGGCAAGAACTGATCTCAGTTACTGCTGACACAGAATAGCCTACATAACGAAAACAGCGCAGAGAATTTTCCCTGCGCTGTTTTTTTCGGCCGTTTTTTATTCTGTCTGTAACGCGAGCCACTCGGCACGGGTGATGCGGCTGATGTGGTCGGTACGCACCTCGCCCATTATGGGCACGGGCTCGTTTTCCGTCGTGTGGTGATAGCGGAAGCCGCACTTTTCCTGCACGCGGCGGGACTTGTCGTTGCCGTCGTAGTATCCGCACCACAGCGTCTGCATCCCGAGGTCCTCAAAGGCGTACTTCATCATGGCGCGCACGGCCTCGGGGATGAGTCCCCTGCCCCAGAAGGGGACGCCTAACCAGTAGCCTATCTCCGCCTCCGTATCGGGCAGGCCGAGATGGCTCTGCTTCCCGACCATGAGACCTATGCTCCCGACCGCGCCGCCGCCTTTGAGGCACACGGCGTACGTCTCCGGCTCGGACAGTACCGTCCGGATGACCCCGAGGCTGTCCTTCACGCTCGTATGCGGAGGCCAGCCCGCCGACGGGCCGACGCGCGGGTCCTTCGCGTACTCATAGAGCTCCGCGGCGTCCGCGTCCTCCCACGGGCGCAGGACGAGTCTTTCAGTAGTAAGTATCATATCAGCCTCCGTTCAAGTCTGTGACGGGAAAGTCGAAATACGTGTCGGGATACGGCTCGTCTTCGAGTGTGAAGTGCCACCACTCCGTCGAAAGCGGGCGGAAGCCGTGCGCCGTCATCGCATCGCGCAGAAGTCTGCGGTTTGAGAGCTGCTCCGCCGTGAGCTCACCGACGTAGTCCGAGTGTGACACGTCGCCGAAGAAGTCGAACGGCGAACCCATGTCCGCGTCGTGCCCCGCCGCCATGTCGAACAGCGTCAGGTCGACCGTCGAGCCCCTGCTGTGGCCCGAGCGCGAGGCGATGAAGCCGAGCTCGAAGAGCCTCGACTTGTCGACCTCGGGGTAAAAATACGGCTTCATGCGCGTATCCTCCGTGTCCTCCGCCCAGCGGATGAAGTGCCCGACGGCGCTCTGCGGCCTGTACGCATCGTATATTTTCAGTCTGTACCCCTTCGCGGCGAGCTCGTCGCTCACGGCGCGGAGCGCCTGCGCAGCCTCCGCGGTCAGCAGCGCCGCGGGCGCCTCGTAGCCGTCTATGCGCTCGCCGACAAAGTTGTAGGTCGAATAGTATCTTATTTCAAGTATCGCGTCCGGCACCGCTTCCGCCACGCTGACGAAGCCGTACTCCTCCGCCGCGCTCCGCTCCGCCTCCGGCGAGGGAGCGGGAGTGGGTGCGGGGGTCGTCGTCGGAGTGGGCGCGGGCGTCGCTGCGGGAGTCGGCGCGGGTGTTTGAGCCGGCGCGGGGAGCGCCGTTTCGGCAGTATGACCGTCCATGTTCTTTTCCTCTATGGCGCAGCCCGTCAGCACGAGGGCGAGAAGGGCCGCGGCGATGATCGCGGTATGCTTCATTTTTCCTCCCGGATATGGAAAGAGGCCGACGACCGTCGGCCTCCGCGTCTTTCATCTGACGAGCTTTGCCTCGGTGCGCTGCATGAAGCGCTCGGCGGTGATGATGCACCGCTCGTGGATGCCCGAGCCTATCATGCCGCATTCGTCGTATGCCGATACGGCAAAGACGAGGCGCTTGCCGTCTATTTCCGTGAGCTCCGCCTCAGCGCGGACCTTCATCCCCACGGGAGTCGCCGCGTCGTGCGTGATGCTGACGCGCGTTCCGACGGTCGTCTTTCCTTCATCGAGCAGAGGCTGTACGCAGGAGGAGGCCGCGAGCTCCATATAGGCTATCATCGCAGGCGTTGCAAAGACGGGCAGTCCCCCGCTTCCGACGCTGTCGGCCGTGTTCGTATTGTCAACGAGCGTCTCGTATACGCCCTTTATTCCCGGTTCAAGCAACATCTATCTTCTCCATCCTCACTATATCCCCGGCGTCGTCGAGCTCCGCACGCCAGAGGAAATCATACTCCGCGGGGGCAAGACCATTCTTATCGCTCTTCGTATCGAGGCTCTCGCAGTCAGACATGAGGCGGGCCAGGAACGAGCCGCGGTCGTACGTCTCTCCGTCAGCCTCGGCGGTGAAGTCCGCAGTAAGCCGGTAGATCTTCTCGGCTCCGTAATTGCAGACTATGCGCATGGCTGACTCCGTGCCCGCCACGGTCACGTCCCGCGCGGCGATGACGCTCGCGCCGGTCGCTATGTATTCAGAGTGCAGAAGGAGCACCGCGCCCGTCCCGTCGGCGGAAATGAGCGCGTCGTCCACCCTCTTCCTGCCGTTTTCGTCGAGATCTGGGACGAGCTCGGAATATCCGTCAAAGGGCAGGGCGAGGATCGCGGATACGGCGTCCGTGCAGCGGTAGTAGAGCGGATTGCCGCCTGCCGTCAGGCAGAGGCAGTCGCCCGCGAAGGCGAAGGTATACTGCGAGCCGTCCTCCATGATGAGCTTGAGGGAAAACGGCGTCTCGTCGGCGCTGTCGCGTCGGAATTCCGCCTCGTCGAGCGCGGCGTCGGGCATGTACGTACGGAGGATGTCCGCGGCGGCCCCGACGGTCTCCGCGTCGCTCGTAAAGGATACGCCGCCGCCGTTATAGGAAAACTCCGCGCCCGTCGGGACGCCGGCGTTGATGGCAGAGGCGAGCGCCGTGTCGCCGCCCGCGTAGAGGTCTGCGAGCGTCGCGCCGGAGTACAGCGGGAAGTCTATCGACCATAGCATCCCGTCGTTGTCGACGGTGTAATCCGTCCCGTCCACGTCGACGGACACTACGTTGAAGGAGAATGCGTACTCGCGCCCGTCCTCCATGGTGAAGACGATGCTCTTTTCGTAGCCGGGGATGAATACCTCGCTCTCGCCGCCTACCGTGACGGCGCAGAGCGCCTCGAATACGGCGTCGATGGTATTCTCATCATATACGGGTGACGGTTTGCTGACGCCGTTGTCCGTCAGCGTATAGGTCACGCAGACGGGCTTGTCCTCGTCGAAGTTCGCGGCGAACACCGTCGCGCGGTCATCCTTGAGGAACTCGAAGAGACCGGGCTCTGGCTCGCGCGGCGGCGCGGGCGAGGGTTTCGGCGAATTCCCGCAGGCGGTAAAAAGCGCCGCCGTCATGCATACAAGCAGAATTATTGAGATTATCTTTTTCATTTCGGCCTCCCGCATCCGCCGCAGAGCACGTGCGCCGCGGCGCGGAGATTTTTATATATACGCCGGAAACGGCATCAGAGAAGCAGTACGTCGGCCTCGGAGCAGATGCGCATGGTCTCCTCGTCCCATATCGAGGCCTGGACCTCGCCGATATGGGCCTTGCCGAGCAGCAGCATGCAAAGGCGCGACTGGCCGATGCCGCCGCCTATCGTCAGCGGAAGCTCGCCGGAGAGCACCATCCTGTGGAACAGGAGCTTCGAGCGCTCCGTGCAGCCTGCGGCGGCGAGCTGGCTCGCCATGCTCTTCTCGTCCACTCGGATGCCCATGCTGCTTATTTCAAGCGCCATGCCGAGCGTGTCGTGCCAGAAGAGCAGGTCGCCGTTGAGCTCCCAGTCGTCGTAGTCGGGCGCACGGCTGTCGTGCGGCTTGCCGTCGGAGAGAGGCGTGCCTATCTTCTCGATGAATACCGTCCCGTATTCGCGGGTAAAGGCGTTCTCGCGTTCCTTCGCGGTCATTCCGGGGTAGAGGTTCTCGAGCTTGTCGGAGGTGATGAACTTCACCTCGCGCGCGAGCTCGGTATTGAGTCCGTCATAGGTCCAGCGGAGCTCGTCGAGCGTCCCGCATATGCTGGACACGATGCGGCGCACCGTCGCCTCGAGGAAATCCGTGCTGCGCTGGTCGGCGGTGATGACCTTTTCCCAGTCCCACTGGTCGACGTAGATGCTGTGGATATTGTCGAGCTCCTCGTCGCGGCGGATGGCGTTCATGTCCGTGATGAGTCCGTTTCCGGGGAAGAAGCCGTAGCGCTTGAGCGCGAGGCGCTTCCACTTGGCAAGGGACTGCACTATCTCCGCGTCGCTCCCCGTCGCGGGGATGTCGAAGCCGACGGGGCGCTCCACGCCGCTGAGGTTGTCGTTGAGGCCAGTCGCCGGGTCGACGAAGAGCGGCGCCGTCACCCTTTTGAGGTGCAGGGCGGAGCAGAGCTTTATCTGGAATATGCTTTTTATCTGGCCTATGGCCTTCTGCGTGTCGTAAAGGCCGAGCGGGGACTTATATCCCTCGGGGATGAACGTCTTCATGCTTCCTCCTGACTATGCGCGGCGAAAACGGCGGCGAAGCTCGCTGTTGGCGGCTTCCACCCGTTCGACGCTCAAAAACGACAAAAGTTTCAGTTCCATTTCAAGTGCGGCCGCGTGGGGAACGCCGAACGCTCCCGCGTCGGAGCCGCTGGCTATCTTCGCACCGAGCTCGGAGGCCCGCGCGAGCTTTGCCTGCTGATCGGCGACTATCCTTGCGGCGACGCCGTGCCCCGTTCCGGGGCGATCGATGAAGCCCGCGGTCGCCGCGAGCGTCGGCACCCATATGGTGTCCGAGGCGGCGAGGTCCGCTATCGCGGCATCGTCCATGTAGTAGCCGTGCTCAATGCTGTCTATCCCGGCGGCGACCGCGGCCTTGACCGCGTCCGCTCCGTTGCAGTGGGCCATGACGGCGAAGCCCTCGCCGTGCGCGGCGCGCGCTATCTCCGCCATCTCCCCGGCCGTGAGCGAGGGGCAGGAGAGCAGGCCGAAGCAGCTGAATTCGAGGATACCCGAGACCATGACCTTGACGAAGTCGGCCTTCGCCGCCTTCGCGTCTGCGAGCAGGGCGCGGAAATCCGCCATGTTCTCGAATGCGCGGCCGACTATTCCGCCGTAGCGTCCCTTCTTATGCGTTGCGAAAACGGGGGTCACGTATTCTATATTGAATTCCTCCGCCGCGACCGAGCGCGCCGCCGCGGAAACACCGAGCGCGTCTCCCCCGTCGCGGAAGTATTCGACGCCCGCGTCCTCCGCGTCGGAGAGAGCCGAGCGGATGGCGGAGAGGTCCGGCCCGTATTTATGGAGCATGACGGCGCTCTTGAAATCCACGCCGTCCATTATCACGTGCCCGTGGCATTCACAGCGGGGCTCCGTGGCGAGAGGAGTATCCATTTTACGCCTGCTTTGCAAAGGTTATTCGCCGCACTATGCGGCATTATGGGTATAATCCAATAAATTATATTCTAACACCGACAAATTGCAAAGTCAATTCACCGTGACCGCACAACGCTTGATATATGCCTTATTTTTATGCTACAATAATGGGCGCACAGCCATCCCCGCAGGCGGAGCGGACCGGTCTTCCGGCCCTGCCCGCCCCGGCATCGGACGGTGCGCGGAATTATCTTTTCGGAGGCAGCGATGAAGCTCGACGCATCAGCCGAATATGCGATCAGGCGGCTCGAAGAGGCGGGGTATCCCGCGTGGGCCGTCGGCGGCTGCGTGCGCGACAGCCTGCTCGGCACGGAGCCCGCAGACTGGGACGTCTGCACCGCCGCGCTCCCGGAGCAGACGCGCGCTCTTTTCGACCGTGTCGCTCTGACGGGCGAAAAGCACGGCACCGTCACGGCGCTGCTCGACCGCCCCGTCGAGATAACGACGCTGCGTACTGAGGGCGCGTACCTCGACAGGCGGCATCCCTCCGGTGTCAGCTTCACGGACGATATATGCGCCGATCTCGCGCGGCGCGATTTCACGATAAACGCGATGGCTTTGTCGCCCTCGGGCGGGCTCGTCGACCCCTTCGGCGGCGAGCGCGACCTCGCGGACGGCATTCTGCGCTGTGTGGGCGACCCGCGTGAGCGCTTCAGCGAGGACGCTCTGCGCCTCCTGCGCGCACTGCGCTTCCTCTCGCGGCTCGGCTTCGCCGCCGAGAACGCGACCGACGCGGCGCTTCACGAATGTGCGCCGCTCATATCCGACATCTCCGTCGAGCGGGTCTTCTCCGAGCTCCCCGGAATACTGCGCGGCGGCTTCGTCGCGGAGACCCTGCTCGCCTATCCGGACGTCATCACCGCGGCGATCCCCGAGCTCGGTCCGATGGTCGGCTTCCCTCAGCCGACGCCGCATCACATATACGACGTGTGGGAGCACACGGTGCGCGCCGTCGCCGCCGCACCGCAGGACGACACCGTACGCCTCGCGCTCCTCTTCCACGACATGGCAAAGCCCGCCAAATTCGCGCTCGACTCCGCGGGAATCGGCCATTTTATGGGCCACGGCGCGACGGGCTCCTTCATGGCCGACGAGTGCCTGCGCCGTCTGCGCGCCGACCGGGAGACGCGCGAGCTCGTCGCGCTCCTCGTCAGGATACACGACGACGCGCTCCCGAAGTCCGAGGCGGGGATGCGCCACCTTCTCGCGAAGCTCGGGGAGGACACGTTCAGGAAGTTCATCAGCATAAAGCGAGCCGACGGCGCCTGCCGCGCGCCGGACTCCGCAAAAGGCAGGCTCGCCGCGCTCGACGAGGGCGAGGCGCTCGCAGAGCGCATACTCGCAGAAAAGCCCTGCCTCACCGTCGCCGCACTTGCCGTCGGCGGGCGCGAGCTCATGGAGCTCGGGATCCCGCAGGGGCCCGGGATCGGGCGCATGCTCACAGCCCTGCTCGGCGAGGTGCTCGACGGGAAAACGGAAAACGAACGCGAAGCCCTGCTCGCGAGAGCGCGCGCTTTTCTCGAAGACGGCTTCGGGAAGATAAAGGTCGTGCTCGTGCGCCACGCGGAGAGCTCGACGAACGCCGCGCCGCGCGGCATGTTCACGGGCCAGCTCGACGTACTGCTGACGGCAAAGGGAGAGGAGCAGGCACGCGGCCTGCGCGGAGACCCGGTCTTCGACGGCGCGGAGATGTTCTTCGTCTCCGACCTGCGCCGCGCCGCGCTCACGGCGAGGCAGTTTTCCGGCTCCGTCAGGACGGTATACGACCCGCGTCTGCGCGAGCGCTCGCTCGGTGAGTTCGAGGGCAGAACGGCCACGGAGCTCCGCAGCGAGCCGAAATACGAAAAATACTTCTCTGACCCCGCGTTCAGCGGCTTCCGCCACAGCTTCACCGCGAAGGCGCCCGGTGGCGAGAGCTACACCGACGTCTGCGCGCGCGTGCGTTCCTTCTGGGACGAGGTGCGCGCCTCGGGCTACGGGAAGATAGTCGTCGTGTCGCATCTGTGCACGCTCCGCTGCCTTGCGAAGGTCATACTCGGCCTCAGCGAGGACGAGGCCCTCGCGCTCGACTTCAAAAACTGCGTGCCAATGGAAATAGAAGGATAAAAACCGGCTGAAAGGTAAAGTCGGATCGT
>JAZQQE010000105.1:0-41235 GCA_045628845.1 Oscillospiraceae bacterium | reverse complement strand
CCCTTTAATTCGGTGTTAAAAAGCTTTCGTACATTGTTTAATTTACAAGGTGCACTCCCTCAGACGAGGGCTTTTAGATTACCACGCCGCCTGCGCTTTGTCAAGAACTTTTTTCGTTCCCGCCGGAGGTTTTTTGCCCCCCGTCTCGCCGACAGCTTTGCCAATATACCACCCCGTCCCTTCGTTGTCAACCCCTTTTTTCATCTTTTTTTACTTTTTATTTTACTTTGTCGCAAAGCGCTCAAAAGGCGCCTCCGCGATGCCGCGAAGGCGCCTTTTTTCTCTGTATTAACCGGCAGGTCAGATGACCTCATAGCGGTGCTCGGCAGCCATTTCCGGAGTCTGCACGAACATCACGCCGGACTTCTGCAGATCTTCGATCTCCGCATCGGAATAACCGAGCTCACGGAGTATCTCGGGGCCGTTCTCACCGATGTGCGGGCCGCGGGGGATCTTCTCCTCGACCTCGGACGCGAATGTGCCGGGAGTGTGGGTGATCTTGAGCGTGTTGCCGCTCTCGCAGTCGAGCTTGTAGAAGCAGCCGCTCGCCTCGGCCTGCGGGTCGTTGACTATCTCCTCCCAGTTGTAGCAGAGGGAGAACGGGATGTCGCCTTCACGCAGTATCTCCTGCCACTCGGCGCAGGTCTTGGCGGCGAAGGTCGCGTTGAGCTCGGTGACGAGCTCCTTCAGGTAGCCGTTTTCGACCATCTGCATCTGCGGAAGATACTTGCCGCTGTCGGCGAGGTCCGCTCTGCCTATGACGCGGCAGAAGTGGTCGAAGCGCGGATTGTAGTCCGGCATGGCGCACTGGATGATACGGTCGTCCTTCGTCGTGTAGGAGCCGTTGAGGGGGTTGGGATAATCGGAGGCGTCGATGGGATAGCGGCGGGCGTCGCCGTCATACTGCGCCGCCATGAGCATGATGCTCATGTTGAAGATGGCGGTGCCGTACAGGCTGACGGAGACGAGGTCGCCCTTTCCGGTGCGCTGTACGCCGTACAGCGCCGTCACGACGGCGGCGGCGAGAGCAATGCCGACGTTGTTGTCGCCGAGGCCGGCGAGCATGGGGATGGCGGGGCCGCCGGGACGGCGAAGCGTATGAGTATAGCCGCCGCGGGCGAGGAACGCAGTCATATCATAGCCGGGCAGATCCTTGTCGGGGCCTTCGAGGCCGTAGCCGGTGCACATGGCGTACACGAGCTTCGGATAACGCTCCTTGAGCGTGTCGTAGTCGAGTCCGGCGCGCTCGAGGGCCTGCTGGCGCCAGTTGGTGAGCAGGACGTCGGCGGTGTCGAGCAGACGCATGAAGGCTTCCTTGCCCTTCGGGTCCTTGAGGTTGAGCGCTATGCAGCGCTTGCCGCCGTTGAGGTATTCCCAGGTGGTGTTCTCGAGCTGGTCCTGCGGTCTCCCCTCCTGGACGGCGGAGTAACGCAGAGGCTCGCCCTTGACTCCCTCGATGATGATGACGTCTGCGCCGCGGTCGGCGAGGTAGCGCGTAGCGGAGGGCGCCGCCACGAAGTTTGCAAGCTGGATCACTCGGATCCCGGAAAGTGCGCGTTCCATGTTTATCCTCCTTAATTATACAGTCTTTCGCAAAATGCTTCGAGCATCGTGTTCGCCTGGCCGAAATTGACCATCTGGCGGTCGAGCTCGACGAGCAGGACGGGTATCCCCGCCTTCTCGCAGGCTTTTTTGATGATCACGTAGTCGAATTCCTCGGGGTCGCAGAATTTGGTGAGGTACACGATGACGCCGGCGGCGCCCGTCTCGCGTGCGGTGGAGACGATGAGGTCGGCGCGGTGCTTGTCTGCGTCGAGCAGGAGCGAGCAGTCACCCATGGCGGCGAACTTCGCGGCGAGCGCGTCGACGGGGTCACCCGTCTCGGGCGCGTCGGTGCGGTACTGCCTGCTCTCGGCGGCGACGTCGTCCGCCGTGATGCGCATGCCGAGCTCATCCATTTTGGCAAGAAGCGCGGGGCTGTCGGCAAGGATGCCGGATGTCACGACGCGGACTCCGCCGCGGTCGCTCTCCTCTTCCTTCATGGCGGTAAGGAGCTCCTTCACGAGGGCGGTATGCTCCTCCTTGAGCATGAAGAACGCGCTCTTGAAGACGGCGCTGCGGTCCGCCGCAGATATCTGCGGGCAGTTACCGGCGGCGCGGGCAAATTCGCGCATGACGGCGTTGTGTTCATTATATATCTTTATGGAGTCTGCGAGGGCGCTCTCGGAGAATTTCGCACCCGTCGCGGCCTCGAGGTCGCGGATGACGCGGAGATAGCCCGCCTTCACGAAGGCGCGGCCGGCCTCTCCGGCGCGGTTCTGCGGATATGTCATGGGGATGAAGGGTATACCGGGCACGGCGTACTTCCAGTTTTGCCCGACGACCTTCAGGCTGTCGCACAGGGACGGGATGACGATGGCAGAGGCGCCGTCGTACGTTCCCTTTATCCCGAGCTCCACGATGGACTGCATCACGGAGCAGATAAACGCTGGGAAGTAGCGCTTGGACTGCTCGAGCACGCAGTCGGCGCCCCACACGCCCATCGGCACGAGGCCCATGGAGTGGATGATCTCCTCTGGCGTGTAGACGGGGGCGGTGAGAACGACCTTCCTGCCCTCTTCAAGATATTTGCGTTTCTGCGCGGAGGGGTCCACGCCGCGGAAGCTGTCAAGTATGGTACGAATATCCACGTCAGGCACCTGCCTTTCCGGATTCCATTATCTCCATGAGGCCCTGCACGCGCGTGTCGTACTGCGCCTCGGAGAAGTTGCGCGGGTCGGCCTGGTCGCCGTCGAAGCTAACGACGGGGATGCCGCACTTCTCGCCTATCTGGCGGCTCATCTCGGGCATGAAGCCGCTCCACAGCTTGCAGGAGCGGTTGGTATGTACGAGCAGGCCGTCGACTCCGATGGAGTTGCAGAGCCTCACGCGCTTGTCGCGCGCGGTCTCGAGATTTATGGCATTGGGGACCTTGCAGTAGGCCTCGATCATGCCGTCGAAATCGTCGTAGATGAAGCCGAAAGCGTCGGCGTATATGGTGGACACCATGTTTATCCCGCGGCTCTTGAGCCCCGTGGACGTGACGCGCAGCCACGGCCAGCAGGCGATGCCCTCGAACATGATGCGGTATTTTTCCTCGGCACGGAAGGTGCTCGTGCCGTTTTCGATGTTCTCGCGGTACTCGCGCACGAGCTGCTCCATCGCGTCGGCAGCCTCCGCCTTGCCTCTTGCCGTGACCATGACGGCCATGTGGTTGAGGAGGTCGAAGCCGTTGAACGGAGAGGGGCGCGCCGCGGCGCACGCGGTCGCTTCGAGCCAGGCCTTGCTCGTGCGGCAGGAATTTCTCATGACCTCGCGGAAACGCTCGTCGCTCCACTTCTTGCCCGTTATTTCTTCGAGCTGCTTAACGGCGTCGAGGAACTGCGCTTTTACGTAAGCGACTTCCTCGCGGCTGACCTCGTTGTCGGGATTGAACGGGATATCTATCATGATAAGCGGTATGTCCAGTTCCTTGGCGAGGTTTTCATACCATTTCATCATGCAGCTGCAGATGTTGTTGCAGCAGAGCATGAAATCAGGCATGGGCATATTCTGCGCGGGCTCGTCCTTTATCTTCGCGTATGCGAGGCTGATGCGGGCGTAGGCACAGATATCGTTGGAGTAGCCCTCGTCCTCGGCGATGGAGCAGAGCTTCTCGCCCTGTCCCCTCGCAGCGATGCCGGCGGCCTGATTTTCGGGGTAGCATACGGGGATGCCGAGCGTCTCAGGCAGCTCAACGGGGAAATTGCTCGCCACCCAGCCGACCTTCTCGCCGCGTTCCTTTGCGGCCTGCGCGTCGGAATAAGCCTTTGCGGCGATCTGATTGAGCTTGTACTTGGCGCTGTTCGGGTCCGGCGTACGGCTCTGTTTAGCTTCCATCTCTTACTCCTTGTTCTTCCTTTTTGCCGCGTAGAGCGCGGCTCCCATCGCGCCGAAAAGCTGGGCGCGGTCATCATACAGTATATTCACGTTCAGATACTCCGCGAGCGCGGCGCGGACCGCCGCGTTCCTCGCGACGCCGCCGCTCATGCACACGGGCTCACGGACGGCGAGCCGCCGCGCGAGACTGCCCACGCGGGAGGCGACGGAGCGGCAGATGCCCGCTATCACGTCCTCAGCGGGCGTGCCCGCCGCGAGCTGGCTTATTACCTCGCTCTCGGCAAAAACGGTGCAGGTATTGGATATCGACGCGGGCGACTTTGACGCCGCGGCGGCGTCTGCGAACGAATCCACCGGGCGGTGCAGCAGCGCCGCCATGACGTCGAGGAAACGGCCCGTTCCCGCGGCGCACTTGTCGTTCATCAGGAACTCCGTCATGTTCCCGTCTGCGTCTATGGATATGACCTTCGCGTCCTGCCCGCCGACGTCGATGAGCGTGCGCAGGCCCTGGAAGACGTACACTCCGCCGAGCGAGTGGCAGGTCAGCTCGCTCGCGCGCAGGTTGGCAGGCTCCCACGAGGCGCGGCCGTAGCCCGTCGCGCAGGTGCAGTCGATATCTCCTTCGGAAATCCCCGCCGATGCGAGTACGGCGCGCAGAGCCTCGTGCGGTCCGTCCGTTCCGACGCCGGAATCGCACAGAGAGGTCGCGATGAAGCGTGTCCCGTCTTCGAGGACGGCGCACTTGGCCGTTGTCGAGCCTATGTCGATACCGAGTGTCAGCATGGCGTACCTCCGGAAGTCATTCGTATCCGATAAATTATATCACCTGCCCGAGGCGGGTGTCAATGATATGCGTCCGGGCAAAATAATCCGTCCCGCCGCACCCGGGCACATTCGGCGGAAAAAGGAAAGCAGCCTCTGGGGTCGAATGATCCGGAGGCTGCTTTAACGTTATTGTGCAGGAATGAATGCGTCAGATGTGGATGCAAGCCTGGAAGGCCTGGTTGACGGCGTGGGAGATGGTGCCGGGATTCTTCGCATCGCCGACGATATAGACGTCGGTCTCGGTAGCGCTGCGGCGGAGCTCCTCGGCCTTCGCAGTGAGGGACTTCATGCCAACCGCGAGAAGGACGGTATCAGCGGCGATCTCCACGGTCTCGCCGGTGACGTTGTTCTTGCAGACGACCTTGTCGTCGCAGATCTCGGTGAGCGTCGTCTCATAGAAGGAGGGGAACTTGCCGGAGTCGACTATCGTTCTGAATTCGCGGTAGCTCGTGCCGGTCGCGGAGTGGAGGGCGCGGAACGCAGCTTCCTTCTCCGCCATCTCGACGACGGTGACGTCCTTGCCCTGATCGGCAAAGTCGATGGCGGCCTCGAGGCCGACGGCGCCGGCGCCGACGATGACTATCTTGTCGCCAACGGGGACCTTGCCGAGCTCGGCGTCGGGCGCCCAGTGCACGTGCGGCTTGTCAACTCCGGGTATCTTGGGGATGACGGGCTCGGAGCCTACGGCGATGATGAGCGCATCGTAGCCCTCGGCGTCGAGTATCTCCTTGGTGACCTCGGTGTTCATTATCTTGCGGGCGGGGCACTTCTCGGCCTGACGGACGAGCCACGCGAGGTAGTCGCGGCAGTCTATCTTGAACGGAGGTGCGGCGGCGCCGATGACCTTGCCGCCGAATTCGTTGGTCTTCTCATAGAGCGTGACGTCGTGGCCGCGCTCGACAAGCGTGGTCATCGCGGTGATGCCCGCGACACCGCCGCCGACGACGGCGACCTTCTTCTTGACTCTCGCAAGAGGCACGAGCCCGTCCTTGAGCTCGCTCGTCATTGCGGAGATGGGGTTGACGGCGCAGTAGATGGGCTTGGGCACCATGAGGTGCTTGGCGCAGGTGTCGCAGCGCAGGCAGGGGCGTCTGTCCTCGGGGCGGTTCTCGGCATACTTTCTCGGCATGTCGGGGTCGGCCATGAGGGGACGGCACATCGCGACGAAGTCAGCCCAGCCGTTGGCGATTATCTCCTCGGCCATGTCTATGCTGACTATGGAGCCGACGGTCGTCACGAGCAGGTCGGGGTACGCTTTCTTGACGTCGCGCGCGAAGTGGACGTTGAAGCCGCGGGGCATCATGTAGTTCTGGCACCAGTTTCTGTAATAGCGCATGTCGAAGTCGCTGTGCAGACCGGCGGAGACGTGGAGTATGTCGATATGGTCCTTGAGGTATCCGATGAGCTGGAGGGTCTCGTCGAAGTGCATGCCCTCGTCGGCTATCTCGTCGGCGGAGATGCGGAACTCGATGACGAAGTTCTCGCCGCACTTGGCGCGGATGGCGTCGCAGACCTCGATGGCGAAGCGGGCGCGGTTCTCGACGCTTCCGCCGTACTCATCGGTACGCTTGTTGTAGAGCGGGCTGGTGAACTGGCTGATGAGGTTGCCGTGTCCGCCGTGGACGAGGCAGATATCCATGCCGGCCTTCTTCATGTGGAAGGCGGCCGTGCCGAACTTCTCGACGGTCTCGGCTATCTTTTCCTTCGTCATCTCGATGGCGGGGATGGGATCGCGTCCGAAGCGCTTGGCGCGGGTACGCTCGGAGGCGGTGATGATGGCGGAGGCGCTGTACGGAGCGTGGCCGACGGTCTCGAACGCGGTGTCCTTGCCGTTGTGGTTGATTTCGAGCGAGGCGTGGCAGCCGTACTGAGCGGCCATGTCCGCAAAGCGGGTCAGCGGGAGGACGCAGCGGTCGTCGTTGAGCTCGAGCTGGAAGGGTTCATCCTTGCTCTCGGTGATGTCGATGGAGGAGTTGCCGACGTACATGATGGCGGCGCCGCCTCTGGCGAACATACGGAACCAGTCGACGAATTCGGGGGTGACGAGTCCGTCTCTGCTGGCGAGGTTGGGAGAGGGCGGAGCGAGGATGATGCGGTTTTTGAAGTCTACGCCCCTGATCTTGATCGGGGAGAACACGTGGGTGTATTTGGAAGGCATACTATATACTCCTTTCACTCGGAAGATTCTGATTTGATTTTATTTTAACATTATGTGCTCTTGCATTACAATACTTAATTTCACCTTTTGTCACCCGCCTGCATACCATGGCGTACCACCTTTACACGGGAGGGGCTTTTATGGCTCTTTTGCCTTACGACAGAGAACGCGCGGTCAGCTATGCCCGCCGCTGGGCGCTCGGCAGGAATCCGCTCTTTTACGACTTCATGGGCATAGGCGGAGACTGCACCAATTTTATATCTCAATGCCTTTATGCCGGCTCATGCGCCATGGACTTTGCAGGTGATCTCGGATGGTACTACATCTCACCTGATGACCGTGCTCCCGCGTGGTCCGGCGTAAAGTACCTTTTCAACTATCTCACCCGCTCCGTCGGGACTCCCGGTCCGGTCGGGGAGGAAGCTTCGATCGATCTTCTCCGCCCGGGGGACCTCGTGCAGCTCGGGCGGGCCGACGGGAGCTTCTATCACACTCTCATCATCACGGGATACTCCCGCGGCACCTATCTCGTCTGCGCTCACAGCTACGACGCGCTCGACCGCCCGCTGCGCTCATACTCATTCGAGCGTCTGCGTGGGATAAGCATTACGGGAGTACGGCGCGCCGAGCCGTGCCGGAGCTGCTTCCGTCCGCTCTACGACGGGCGCGAGCTGGTCATCTGCTGAAAATCGGTATTAAAAACGGCGTGACTTCGGTCACGCCGTTTCGCTTTACGTGTTTCGCTTTATATCAGAATCTGCCGTATTCCTTCACCGTCTCGAACATGGCCTCGACGTTCTCCGGCCTGCAAAGGGCGAGGTTGCTGTTGGGCTGGAAGATGAAGCCGCCGCCCGGAGCGCAGAGGTCTATGAGGCGCTTGACCTCGTCGGACACCTGTGCGGGCGTACCGTAGTCGAGGAGCGTGTTGGAGAAGCAGCCCGTGAAGCACGCGACGCCCTTGAGAGTCTGCGCGACCTGCTCGACGGGCGTATTTTCGAATTTGAAAATGACCTTGCCCTTCGGCACCTCAACGAGATGTTTAAGGCGCGTGGAGTAGCGGCCCTCGCAGAACACGTTGGGTATCATGCCCTGCTCGGTGATGAGCTCAATTATCTCGCGCAGATAGCGCCAGTAGTACTTGACGTAGTATTCGTCGCTCATGAAGCCGTCGAGACCCTTGTGGAGAGTCATGTAGACCATCTTGCCGGTCCTGCTCCCGTCCCTGTTGAGATTCTTTATGCTCTCGACGACGGTCGGCCAGTATTCGTCTATGAAGCGCTGGACGACGTCGGGATTCTCATAGAGGTCGGTGAGCGAAAGGAGCGTGCCGCGCAGTACGTCGCTGTACTCGTCGAACGGGACGCAGACCTTGCCGCCGGTGAAATTCGGGAAGCCGAGCTCGCGTATGGCCTGCGAGGCCTGCGCCTTGAGCGGGCGGAGCTTCTTATAGATGTCGTTTATCTCCCAGAATGTGCTTATCATGCGGCGCATGTCGGGCGTCGAGAAAGCGTCCACGAGGTCGAGGATGCCGCCGTGGTGCGACAGCGGTATCTCGAGCGTCTCCATGGGCTTGCAGAGCCCCGCGAGCTTTGGCATGGAGTTCTGTATCTTCCAGCCGGTGCGGTCGGAGAAAAACTTGTCGAACTCCTCGTCGAGCAGGATGGGGAATTCTATGAACTGCTGGAGCGAGTTGTCGCTTATCTTCGTGCCCTTTTTGCCGGCCCACTCCATGAATTTCGGGTCGAGGAGCTCCATGGCTCTGCCCTCGCCCGCCTTTTCATATATGCTGAGCGCGATATCGGGGTCGTATTTTAGCAGGTACTTCGTCTCGGCGTCCTTCGCCTTTTCAAGAGTCTCGTCGTATATGACCTCCGCCACGGTATACCCCGCCTGGATTATCGAAAAAAGGCTGCCCGCGGCGTGGATGGGCACTCTGTCGCCCTCTCTGAGCTCGATGGCGGCGCGGACGCGCGCTTCCTTTTCCGCGGCTCTCTTTGCGGCCTGTTCCGTCATGGCGTTCTCCTCCATTTCGCTGCGTGATTTTTCTTCAATATACCACCGCTCCCGCTCCGCGTCAACCGCGCGGGGTAAGGCTGAGTACAGGTCCACTTGACAGTTCTTTTTATATTAGGTATAGTGTGCAGGCGGAGCTTCCGCGAATCCTTTTCCGAGGTGCGTTTTGAAACAGCCCGTTCAGTTATCCGATCATTTTACATATCCGAAGCTTTTCCGCTTCACTCTGCCGACCATCCTCATGATGGTCTTCACGTCGATCTACAGCGTCGTTGACGGCCTGTTCGTCTCGAACTTTGCCGGCGAGGTGCAGTTTTCCGCCGTCAACTTCTCGATGCCGCTGCTGATGATGCTCAGTACCGTCGGCTTCATGTTCGGCTCCGGCGGCAGCGCACTCATCTCCAAGACGCTCGGCGAGGGGTTTCCCGAAAAGGCGAACAGGCAGTTTTCGCTCTTCACGTACGTCACGGCAGGCTCGGGCCTCGTGATAGGCGCTGTCGCCTTCGTCCTGATGCGGCCCATCCTCAGGCTCATGGGAGGCGAGGGCGAGCTGCTCGAAAACAGCGTCGTTTACAGCCGCATAATCATAGCCGCACTGCCCTTCAGCGTATTGCAGGCGGCTTTTCAGAACTATTGCAGCGTCGCGGAAAAGTCCAAGCTCGGGCTCTATTTCACGCTTGCCTCCGGCATCGGCAACATGGTGCTCGACGCGCTCTGCGTCGGGATCCTCGGCTGGGGCCTCGTCGGCGCCGCAGTCGCCACGGGCGTCAGCATGCTCATAGGCGGCGTGCTCCCGCTCATCTACTTCGGCAGGAAGAACACGAGCCTCCTGAAGCTCGGCAGGACGAAATTCGAAGGGAAAACGCTCCTGCGCGGCATGGCAAACGGCGCCTCGGAGATGCTCTCGAACATCACTTCGTCCCTCGTCGGCATGCTCTACAATCTCCAGCTCCTGCGCTATGCGGGCGAATCCGGCATCGCGGCATACGGCGTGCTTATGTACGTCAATTTCATTTTCATCTCCATCTTCATAGGCTTCACCATAGGTACGACGCCGATAATCGGCTTCCACTACGGCGCGCAGAACCACGCGGAGCTGAAAAATCTGCGGCGCAAGAGCATGATATTCGTCTCGTGCACGGCGCTCGTGATGCTTGCCGTCGCCGAGCTGCTCGCAGGCCCGATAGCGCGGGTCTTCGTCGGATACAGCGAGGAGCTCTGCGCGATGACGCACCGCGCGTTCAGGATCTTCTCGTTTGCCTTCCCCTTCGCGGGACTCGGAATATTCGCCTCCGCGTTCTTCACGGCGCTCAATAACGGGCTCGTCTCCGGTCTCCTTTCCGCGGCGCGCTCGCTCGTATTCCAGGTCGCGGCGATATTCACCCTGCCGCTCCTCTTCGGAACGGACGGTATATGGATGAGCTGCGTCGCGGCGGAATTTCTTGCCGCGGCGGCGGCGATGATATTCCTCGTCTGCCTCAAAAAGAAGTACCGCTACTGATTATATGTAAATTTACTGTTAAAAACCCCGTCCGGCAATTGATATATCCGGGCTTTTGGGTACAATAATAGGCGTATATCATTTTTGGCGAGGTCTTGGCCCAAATGCGTGAAAAGCTTGCAAAATTCTTCTACGGCCGAAACGGCATGGATAACTTCTCCACCTTCCTGTGGTGGGCGGGGCTTATCCTTCTGTTGCTTTCGAGCATACTCCGCCGCCCCATCGGCGAGATCGCCTCGTCGGCTCTGTATGCTCTCTCGCTGCTGTGCATAGTCTTCTCGTTTTTCCGCATCCTCTCCAAGAACAGGACGAAACGCGCGGCGGAAAACGCCAAGTATCTCAAAATCAAAGGCAAGCTGCTCGACCGCTTCCGCGGCGCGAAGACGCGATACTCACAGCGCCGTGACTACAAATTCTTCAAGTGCCCCGACTGCAAGAGCATGCTCCGCGTCCCGCGCGGTAAGGGCCGCATCTACGTCACCTGCCGCAAGTGCGGCGCACGCTTCGAGGCGAAAAGCTGAATATACGGAAAACGAAGGCTCTGCAAACGATGCGTTTGCAGATCCTTTTCTGCGTTCTTTTTCCGCATCTGCGCCGTATATTTGTACGGGGGTGATGCGTATTGGCGATGGGGATGATATGGACGGCGCTCGTTCTCTCCTCGCTCGTCTTCGGACTTCTCGGAGGGACGCTCGACGCGGTCGCGCAGGCAGCTCTCGAGGGCGCGGGGAGCGCGGTCACGCTCTGTCTCTCGCTCGCGGGCGCGGTGTGCCTGTGGTCGGGCGTGATGGAGGTCATGCGCCGGTGCGGTCTGCTCGCGGGGCTGACGAAGCTGCTGCGTCCCGTGCTGACGAGGCTTTTCCCGTCGGCACGCAAAAGCCCGGAGACGGCGGATGCGCTCGCGCTGAACGTCTCCGCCAACCTGCTCGGGCTCGGCAACGCCGCGACGCCGGCGGGGATACGCGCGGCGAAGTCCCTGCGCCTCGGCGATACGGCGACAGACGAGCTCTGCCGCCTCGTCGTACTCAACACGGCCTCCATCCAGCTCATTCCCGTCACGGTATGCGCCCTGCGCGCCTCGGCGGGCGCGGCAAGGCCGTTTGACATCCTTCCCGCTGTTTGGCTGAGCTCCGCCGCGGCGCTCGCAGTCGGGCTCGGCACGGAGCGGCTCCTCGCAAGGCTCGGAAAGCGCGCATGAGCATAGTCGTCCCGCTCATACTCGCCCTCGTCGGCGCCTTCGCGCTCCTGCGCGGCACGGACGTATTCTCCGCGCTCGCCGACGGGGCGAAGGACGGTCTGCGCGTCACGCTCTCGATATTGCCCGCGCTCGTCGCGATACTGACGGCGGCGGCGATGTTCCGCGCCTCCGGGGCGATGGACGCGCTCACCCGCCTGCTCGCTCCCGTGCTCGAGGCCGTTGGCATCCCGCCGGAGACGGCGCCGCTCATGCTCGTGCGTCCGCTCTCGGGAAGCGGCGCGCTCGGGGTATGCTCGGAGCTTATCACCGCGCACGGCGCCGACAGCGAGGTCGGGCGCGCGGCGGCGGTCATGCTCGGCGCGACGGAGACGACTTTTTACACCGTAGCCGTCTACTTCGGCGCGGCGGGGATAAAGCGAACTCGCCACACCATCCCCGCGGCGCTCGCGGCCGACCTCGCGGGCTTCGTGACGGCGGCCCTTTTTGCGCGGATACTGTAAAAAGCACATAAAAAAGAGCTGACCTTTGACGATCAGCTCTTTTTTCTTATTTACATCATTTACATCTTGTCGGGCGCCGTGACGCCGAGGATGCCGAGTGCCGTTTTGAGCACGGCACGCGTGGTATCCGCGAGCTTGAGTCTCGCGTCGCGCAGGGCGGGCTCCGCGCCGCGGATGCGGCAGGCGTTATAGAATCTGTGGAAGCGCGCGGCGAGCTCGACGGTGTATTTGTTGATGCGGGAGGGGTCGTAGTCCCTCGCGGCAAGCCTTATCTCCTCGGGCAGGGCGGCTATCTGCTTGATGAGCTCGCGCTCGCACGGGTCGGACAGCAGCGAGATGTCTATCTCCGAGGCGGCGGGGACCTTCACACCGTCAGCGGCGAGTGCCTCGACGAGGGTCGCTATCCTCGCGTGGGCATACTGCACGTAGTACACGGGGTTCTCGCTGTCCTGACGGACGGCGAGGTCCATGTCGAAGTCGAGGTGCGTATCGGGGCGCGCGTTGAAGAAGAAGCGCGCGGCGTCGACGGATATCTCGTCGAGCAGGTCGGCGAGCGCGATCGCCTTGCCGGTACGCTTGGAGACCTTGACGAGCTCTCCGTCGCGCACGAGGCGCACGAACTGCATGAGGATGAAATCGAGCCTGTCCTCCTCGATGCCGAGGGTCGGCAGGGCCTTCTTGAAGCGGATGGCATGGCCGTGGTGGTCGGCGCCCCAGACGTCGATGACCTTCTCGAAGCCTCTCTCGACGAACTTGTTGCGGTGATAGGCCATGTCGACGGCGAAATAGGTGTAAAATCCGTTGCTGCGGCGCAGGACCTCGTCCTTCTCGGCGCCGTAGTCCGTCAGACGCAGCCAGAGCGCGCCGTCCTTTTCATAGCAGAGGCCCTTCTTGTCGAGCATGTCGACGGTCTCCGCGACGTAGCCGCTCTCGTGCAGGCTGCTCTCGAGGAACCACTGGTCGTAGTTGACTCTGTATCTGACGAGGTCGCGCTTCATGCGCGCGATATTGTTTTTCAGGCCGTACTCGATGAGGCGGGCACGGCGTTCCTCGGGCTCGAGGTCGAGCAGACCGTCGCCGAATTCGGCGCGGTACTGCGCGGCGAGCTCGCGGATATCCTCGCCGTGGTAGCCCTCCTCGGGGAACTCGACGGCATCCTCGCCCTTGATGAGCTGGATGTAGCGCGCCTCGACGCTGCGGCCGAAGACCTCGACCTGATGGCCCGCATCGTTGACGTAGAATTCGCGCCATACGTCGTAGCCCGCGCGGGACATGACCTCGGCCATGGTGTCGCCGAGCACGCCGCCGCGGGCGTTGCCTATCGTCATCGGGCCCGTCGGGTTGGCGGACACGAATTCGAGCATTATCTTTTTGCCGTGTCCCTCATTGACGCGGCCGTAGTCGTCTCCGAGCTGCTCGACGGCCTCGAGCACGGAGGCATACCACTTGTCAGACAGGCGGAAATTCAGGAAGCCCGCTCCCGCGACCTCCGCGGAGGCAAGCCACGAATCCTCGAGCCTGAGGCTCTCCATGAGAGCGTCGGCTATCTTGCGCGGAGCCATGTGCATGGTCTTCGCGCCCGCCATGGCGGCGGAGGAGGCCCAGTCGCCGAGGGCGGCGTCACGCGGGATCTCCACGGTGCCGGAAAGAGCGGCGCCGGCGGGGAGCTTGCCATCTGCGGCGGCGCGGCCGTATGCGTCTTCGAGGAGGACGCCTATCTGTTCCTTAACTGACTCTATCGGGTTGGTCATTTCTCTCATGCCTCTCTGACGTTGATTTTGAACGAGCTCGTTCCGAGCAGGATGTTGTCGACGTCCACGTCGTAGGTGAATTCCATGTCGCCGCCGTTTTCGCCGAGCACGCAGCTCAGGTCGTGTGTCGCCACGCCGAGCTGTGTCGCGCCGAACGTCGTCTCATACAGGAACACGTGCTTTCTTCCCTTTTCGAAGGTCATGGTGGCGTTCACCGTGCCCTCGCGCGACAGGGTCACAAGGTCGGGCGCGACGGTGAACGTCGTGCGCGTGCCCTCCATGCCGGTTATCTCGCTCTCCATGTAGGAAAACACCGTCTTGTCGCTGCTGTATGTGTACTCGCCGTTTGTGACGAGCTCGACGGGCTCTTCCGACTCTCCGGGGCTCGAGCCCTTTATGGTTATGATAACGTCTTTCATTCCGGTTTCCTCATCAGTTGAGACTTACCTGCGTCACTTCGCTGATGGCGCCGCCTCCGAGGAAGCGGTCCGCGTTCTCCACGAAGCTCTCGGTGCTGTCGGTGACGAAGCGGCGGCAGGTCCCCTCGCGCCCGGGCGCGAGCAGGTCGGAATCCGCGAGGATGGACGCTATCGTCTCGGCGGTCTCCCCGCCGGTGTCGATGAGCGCGACCTCCGGACCCATTATGGATGCTATCACGCTCCGAAGGAGCGGATAGTGCGTGCAGCCGAGGATGAGCGTGTCTATCCCCTGCTCTTTGAGCGGTGCGAGATATTCGCGCGCGACCGTCTCTATGACGACGTCGCCCGGCTCTACGCGCCCGTTTTCCACGAGCGGCACGAAGAGCGGACACGCCTGCGAAAAAACACGGCAGTCAGGGCTGAGCTTCGCTATCTCGCGCTCGTACCTTCCGCTCGATACGGAGGCGCGGGTCGCTATGAGGCCGATGCGGCCGTTCTTCGTAAGTCCTGCGGCCTTTTTCGCCGCGGGCTCGACGACTCCGACGACGGGGATGCCGTATCCGTCCCCCATGTCAGGCAGGGCAACGGTGCTGACCGTGCCGCAGGCGACGACTATCGCCTTGATGTCGAAGCTCATCAGGAACGCGAAGTCCTCCCTCGCGTACTGCTTTATCGTCTCGCGCGAGCGCCCGCCGTAGGGTACGCGGCCGGTATCGCCGAGATAGATTATATTCTCCGACGGAAGTACCTCGCGCAGTCTGCGGACTGCCGTAAGCCCTCCGAGGCCCGAATCGAACACTCCTATCGCTCTGTCGTCCACCTTCCGCGCCTCCTTTCCGTCATGCCGGGATCACTGCAATTTGAGATACTCTTCCACCATCGCGCGCATTTTGTATTTGAGCACTTTGCCCGCGGCGTTCAACGGGAAGCTGTCGACGAAGACGACGTAGCGCGGCGTCTTGTGGCGCGCCATGTGGGAGCGTACGTACTCCTTTATCTCGTCGCCGGTGACGGTGCTTCCCTCGCGGCGCACTATGCACGCCATTATCTCCTCGCCGTACTGCTTATCCTCGACGCCTATGACCTGGACGTCGGCGACGTCGGGATGCGTGTAGATGAAGTCCTCTATCTCCTTGGGGTAAATGTTCTCGCCGCCGCGGATTATCATGTCCTTTATGCGGCCGGTGATGCGGAAATTCCCGTCCTCATCCCTGCGGGCGAGGTCGCCGGTATGCAGCCAGCCCTCGGCGTCGATCGCCATGCTGGTCGCCTCGGGCATCTTGTAGTACCCCTTCATTATATTATAACCCTTCGCGACGAATTCGCCGTCGACGTTGACGGGGCATTCCACGCCCGTCTCCGGGTCGACGATCTTGCAGGAAACGCCGTACATCGCGCCTCCGACGGTATTGACGCGGGTCTCGATGCTGTCGGTCGTCTTGCTCATGGTGCAGCCGGGCGCCGCCTCGGTCTGACCGTAGGTTATGCAGATCTCCGGCATGTGCATCTTCTCGATGACGTCGCGCATGACCTTGACCGGGCACGGGGAGCCCGCCATGATGCCGGTGCGCATATAGGAGAAGTCCGTATCGGGGAATTTCTCGTGATTGAGCATGGCGATGAACATCGTCGGCACGCCGTGGAAGCAGGTTATCTTCTCCTTGTTTATGCAGTCGAGGCCCTTCGACGGCGAAAATACCGGGATGGGGCTCATCGTGACGCCGTGGGTGACGCTCGCGGTCATGGCGAGCACCATGCCGAAGCAATGGAACATCGGCACCTGGATCATCATGCGGTCGGCGGTCGAGAGGTCCATGCAGTCGCCGATGGTCTTGCCGTTATTGATGACGTTGTAGTGCGTGAGCATGACGCCCTTCGGGAAGCCCGTCGTGCCGCTGGTGTACTGCATGTTGCACACGTCGTTTTTGTTGACGGCGGCGGCGCGGCGCTGTACCTCGGAAAGAGGCACGCGGCTTGCAAGAGAGAGGGCGTCATCCCATGTCAGGCAGCCCTTCTGCCGTGACTCGACGGTGATGATATTGCGCAGGAAGGGCAGGCGGCGGATGTGGAGCGGCCTCGACATATCCGCGGTCTCGAGCTCGGGCGCGAGTTCCTTCATGATGGCGACGTAGTCGGAATCCTTCGTGCCGTCTATCATGATGAGGGTGTGCGTGTCGCTCTGGCGGAGCAGATATTCCGCCTCGTGTATCTTGTACGCGGTGTTCATCGTGACGAGCACCGCGCCTATCTTCGTCGTCGCCCAGAAGGCTATGTACCACTCGGGGACGTTCGTCGCCCACACGGCGACGTGATCGCCCGTCTTGACGCCGAGCGCGAGGAGAGCGCGCGCGAATTCATCGACGTCGTCGCGGAATTCCTTATACGTGCGCGTATAGTCGAGCGTCGTGAACCGGAAGGCATACTGATCCGGGAACTCATCGACGAGGCGGTCGAGCACCTGCGGGAAGGTCAGGTCGATGAGGTGGTTTTTCGGCCAGAGGTACTTGCCGGTCATGGCGGCGTTGTCGTACAGCCTGCCGGAGAGCCCGTCGAAGCCGACGTAGCGGAGCATGAAGTTTGCGTACTGCGGGAAAACGATGCCCGCGTCGGTGAGGTCGGGCGAGAAGACCTTGAGCCATTCAAGGGAGAGGTAGCCGTCGTAATTTATCGAGCGCAGGGCCATCATGATATCGTCGAAGGGCAGGTCGCCCTCGCCCATGAGGCGGTACTCGAAGCCGGTATCGGTCTTCACACTGTCCTTGAAATGCGTGTATTTGATGAAGCCGCCGAGGTTCTGCACGGTCTGCTCGGGGGTCTCGCCCATGAAGCGATAGGGATGATGCACGTCCCACAATGCGCCGATGCAGTCGCTCGGGATACGTTCGAGCAGGGCGGCGAGGCGCTTCGTATCGGCGTAGACGCCGCAGGTCTCGACGAGTAGCGTGACGCCGTTTTCCTCGGCGTACGGGATGAGAATGTTCAGCGCGCGCAGGACGGCCTCGTCGTCGACCTCGCCGTTTGCCTCGGCGCGCTCGTCGGCGAGGATGCGGACGAACGGAGCTTCGAGGCGCGCCGCCATGTCGATGCGGTCGCAGAGCTCAGCGACGTTCTCGCGCTGCCTGTCGGAATATTTGAGCGCGGTGCCGGAGGCGACGCAGGAAATGGCAAGGCCGCGCTTGTGCAGCTCTTCAAGGGTCGTCGCGACGTTCTCGGGTCTGAAAGGCTTGGAGCGCGGCGAAAACAGGTTATCCCCGAGGCCGCGGAGCTCTATGCCGGAATAGCCGAGATCCTTCGCAGTCGCAACTATGTCGCTCCACGAAAAATCGGGACAACCGAGAGTCGAAAAAGCGAGTTTCATAACAGTACCTCCCGCGCAGGGCAACAAAAAATCGCCCCATGATGTCAAAATCAAGAGACGAAAGCAAAAGCCTCCGCGGTACCACTCTCATTGGCCGCAGCCCACTCACGGCGCCGAACAGCGCCACCCTTTCCTAACGGGGAGGAAGCCCCGTCCGCGCCTACTTGCGAGAGCTTTCGGGCGGCCGCTCGGGATGGAGCCGGATGAATGCCGCGACCGCCTCGCACCGAACGGCGGCTCTCTGCACGCGCACGAATCATCCTATTATCCGTCATAGCGTTTTATTGAATAGAAGGATAATATCATCAGCGCCGCCGCTTGTCAAGACATTTATATTACCACAGTACAGCTTGCGATGCCGTAGTAGCGCAGGCACTCCACGGCGTGCGCGTCTATGCGCTCGCCGCACATCACGATGGGGACGGCGGGCGGGCAGCTTATCGCGGCGCCCGCGAGGACTCTGCCCTCGCAGAGCTCGGTCGGGACGGTCTCGGCAGACGAAAGGGCGGCCTCGCGCGGGGACATGACGCGCTCGCACGCGGCGGGCACGGGCGGCCTTTCCGTCCTTGCGGCGCGGCGCGGCACGCTCCGCAGAGCGGCCTCCACGCGGGCGAGGTCGGACTCCGTATTCTCCGGGGTGAGCATCATGACGAGGTAGTCGGGGTCGTGGAACTCGCAGAAGATGCCGTCCCCGATGAGCTTTTCCGCGAGCTCATCGCCCGTATAGCCGAAGGGCTTGGGCTCGATGACTATTTTCAGCGGCTCAGACTCCCGCACGGCAAAGCCCGCGGCGCGGGCAGCAGCGCGAAGGGCCTCCGCCTTCGGGAGAAACGCGGCAAGGCGCTCCGCATGGCCCTCGAGGTAGGGATTGGCGGCGTCGAGCGATTGCATTATAAGGTATGACGGGCTCGACGTTCCGAACAGGGACAGAGCCTCCTTCGCGCGGGCGGCGAAGGGCGAGTCGGGCTTCATGTGCAGGTACGCTCCGCCCGTCAGCACGGGGAGCGTCTTATGCGCGGAATCGCAGCACATATCCGCACCGAGCTCCATCGGGTGACGCCCGAGGAAGCGCAGATACGCGCCGTGCGCGTTATCGACGAGCAGGGGCACGCCGTTTTTTTCGCAGACGGCGGCGACGGCGGCGATATCCGCGATGCCGCCGAGGTAGTCCGGGCTCGTGAGGAAGACGGCGGCGGGCTTACGCGTCGCGTGGGAAATGGCGGCCTCCACCTCCCCGGCAGAGACGGCGCAGGACGGAAACGGCGCGCCCGGATATATCCATTCTATATCGAATCCGAGCAGTATCGCCGAATTTATGAACGCCTTGTGCGCATTCCGCACGGCGACGACGAGCGGCTTCTCTTTCCCGCAGACGGCGAGGAAGAGCATCGCGCGGATGGCGTGAGAGGAGCCCTCCGTCGAATAGAAGGTGCGGCAGCCGAAGATACGGCCCGCCTCGGCCTCGCTCGCGGCGATGATGCCGCGCGGAAGGGCGAGGTCGTCCGCGCCGTCGAATTCGGTCACGTCGAGCTGCTCGAAGCCGAGCGGCCCTGCGCCCTTGTGCCCGGGCATGTGCATACGCACGGCGCCGGAGGCCGCGTAATCGCGCACGAAATCGCAGATAGGCGTCATGTCATTCGTCCTCTGTCGCCGCGAGCATTATCGCGCATTCCATGCGCTTGCGGAAGAGCTCGCAGCCGTATTTGTAAACTCCGTTGACGGAGCCTGTGGCATGGTAGGCGTTGGCGGCACAGCCGCCGGAGCAGTAGAGCTTCGCCCAACAGTCGGCGCAGTCGGGGCGGGTATAGACGTTGCAGGCGGCGAACTCCGCCTGGACGGCAGGCGCGGTGACTCCGTGCCACACGTCGCCGAGGCGGAATTTCTCATCGCCGACGAACTGATGGCAGGGATAGAGGTCGCCCCACGGGGTGACGGCCATGTACTCCGTTCCCGAGCCGCAGCCCGAGATACGCTTATAGATGCAGGGGCCTCCCTTGAGGTCGAGCATGTAGTGATAGAACGTGAAGGGTCTTCCCTCGCGGCGGCGCTCCGCCATGAGGGCGGCGAGCTGCTCATACTGCGCGAGGACGACGGGCAGGTCCTCCTCCGTCAGCGCGGAGGGGTCGCCGGGAGCGCAGACGACGGGCTCCATGCTGAGCTCGGTGAAGCCGAGGTCGAGCATCGTCTTTATATCCTCGAGGAAATCGGGATTGGCGTGGGTAAACGTCCCGCGCATGTAATAATTTTTGCCGCCGCGCGCCTCGACGAGCTTTTGGAACTTCGGGACGATGACGTCCCAGCTCCCCTTTCCGGCGTAGTCGACGCGGAAGCGGTCATGCACCTCGCGGCGTCCGTCGAGGCTGAGGACGACGTTGCTCATCTCACGGTCAGCGAAGTCGATGACGTCGTCATCTATGAGCACGCCGTTGGTCGTAAGGGTAAAGCGGAAATTCTTGCCCGCGGCCTTTTCGACGGAGCGGGCATAGGCTACGAGCTCCTTCACGACATCTAAGTTCATAAGCGGCTCGCCGCCGAAGAAATCGACCTCGAGATTGCGGCGCGAGCCGGAATTGGCGATGAGGAAATCGAGCGCCTGCTTTCCGACCTCGAAGCTCATCACGGCGCGCTCGCCGTTATACTTGCCCTGACTTGCAAAGCAGTATGAGCAGTTGAGGTTGCAGGTATGCGCGACGTGGAGGCAGAGCGCCTTGACGATGCCCGCGCTGCGCTCCTTGAGCTCGCCGGCGAGGGGCGCGTAGTCCTCTTCGGAGAAGAGCTTTCCCGCGTCGCGGAGCTCGGCGATCTCGGCGATGCACTCGCGTATCTCATCGGGAGTGACCTCCGGGACGGAGGCATACTTTTCGGAAAGCGCGGCGACTATATCATCTGCCGACGAGGTCTCAAACATCGCTATGACGTCATAGGCGACGTCATCTACGACGTGGACGGAGCCGGACGCTACGTCAAGCACGATATTATTGCCCGCGAGCTTATACTGATGGATCATGGCGATACCTCAAATCAAATCGGAATATATCAAAAATGCCGCCCGGGTTTCTTCAACCAGAGAGGAATAGTCCGAAAACGTTTCTTTTGGCCCATAACTTCTTCAAAAAAATCCGCCATGCGTCAGCATTGGCTAACTTTTTTTCATCGTTACGGACGAAAATCATCCGTTTTCGGATGCCTTGCAGTTTTGAGCGTGAAAAAAGTGTCAAAGCAAAATGAAAAAAGCAGTAATACTATCTGCATTTCAAATTAAATCATGAAGCCATGACCGTTTTTTTCGCTCAAAACCTGTTTCTCCCTAATTGAAGAAGCCCTTGGCGGCATTTTATTTTAGATGACGCTTATTTCTTGCCGGTATTCTCGCACTTCTGGTTGGCAATACCGCAGCTCGTCTTGCAGGCAGACTGGCAAGAAGTCTGGCACTCGCCGCAGCCGCCCTTTTTGGCGCTCTCGCAGAGATCGCGGGTCTCGATGGTCTTGATATGCTTCATGATGCTTGCCTCCGTACGGAAAGATTTTCTTAATGATATCACGCAAAACCGCGCTTGTCAATATTGTGCCCGAAGGCACGGACGGGGAATAAAAACAACCCCCGGGGAATATCCCCGGGGGTTGAACTTAAATTAAGTTTTTAGCTTATCTCACGATCAATTACGCAACGACGTAGATGATGGAGATGGCGCCCTTAGCGTCGAGAACAACGGCGATATCGTTGTCGGTGGTGAGCTTGGAAGCATCAGCCAGAGCCGGTTTGGCGGTCAGGTTGACAACAGTGGCACCGTCATAGGGCAGGTCGGTGAAGTCAGCGGTGGAGAGATAGCCCATAGCGTTGTTGGTGACATCAGTCGCGGCCTTGAGGTTGGCGCCGGAGGTGGCAGTGAGGGTGGTGATGTCGCCGGCCTTGGTCATGGTGTAGTAACCGGTGGTGATGGCGGCGGGATCAGCGACGTTGATGGTGGTCTTGACGCCGTCAACGTACACGGTCTTCGCATAAGCGGTGACATCGGCGCCGAGCTGGTTCTTCACGAGGACAGCAGCGGTGCTGGCGGTGTCATTGGCAACGAAGACGATGGAGGTGCTGGCGATCGGGGTGGCAACATCGAACGCACCGTCAACGAAGACGAGGTTGGTGGTGTAGTTGCCGTCGCCGAGGGATTTGTAAGCGTAGTAGATGTCCTTGTTGGTGATGGCCTGGACGCCGTCCTTGGCAACGACCTTGATGGCGGCCTTCTCGCCGACGACGGAGATGAACTTAACGTCAGCGGTGAAGTAGTCCATGTCGGTCGTTCTGACGGAAGCGGCGGTGTAGGTTTCGCCAGTGAGGTCCCAAACGTTACCGGTGGAATCGAAGGTAGCAACCTCTGTCTTGAGGGTGGGGTCGTAAGCGGTGGTGATGTCATAGACGCCCATGCCGTCGAATCCGCCGTAGGAGCTGTCAGCGGTCTGGTAGTTCACGACAGCGCCGGTGGCGTCAACGGTCTGGACATAGTAGGTGGTGACAGCGGGGATGGGGGTGCCGTAAGCATCGACGCTGGCGGGAACGGTGTTGGTGTAGCCGCAGACAGCGAAGACGTAGGTGGGCTCAACAGCGACGATCGGAGCAGCGGTGGTGCCGATGACGTAGCCGTTGGGATCAAGGTAGAAGGTGGCACCGTCCACGGGGCCGAGGCCGGGAAGGACGGTATAAGCGTAGTTGTTGGTATACTGGGTGCCGTCGAGGGTGAAGGTCTTCTTCGCGGTATCGGCAGCGGTGACGGTGGTGCCGGTCACGGCAGCGGCCTTTTCGGCGGAGCGGATGACGGAGCCGTCAGCAACGATGCAGAGAGCATCGCCCTTGGCGAAAGCGGAGAGGAGCTTGTAGGAAGCATCGGTGGTGGCATAGGTGTCACCGGTGCTGAGGGTGATGGCCTTGGTGGTGGCGTTGATGTCATCAACGGTCGCGAAGGTGTAGTCGGTAGCGACAACGCTGGTGATGGTCACAGCGCCGTTGGGGGCGACGGTGCCGTAGAACTCGGCAACACGACCGGGCTTGCCGTTAACGTCGGTAGCAGCAAAAGCGGAATCAGAGCCGCCGTTGATTTTGATCGTGGCAGCGGAGATATCCCAATCCTTGTAAGGAGCAACAGCGGTGTTGAACACGCCGTTGGTGATGGTGGCGATGGCTTCGGCATCAGCCGTGTAGATGGTGGCGGTGCCAACGAGCTGGTTGTACTTCAGAACGGGGCGGCCGGCGGCATCAGTGGTGGCGACCGGGGTGAGGTTTACGTTCAGCGGAGTCTCAGCGAAGGAGACGCCGGTGCTGGTGTAGATCTCGAAGGGCTTGGAGTAGGTAACGGTATCAACAGCGATGGTGTTGAGAGCGAGGAGAGCGGCCTGCTCACGGGTGATGAGATCGGAGGTAGCGCCTTCGAGGTCAGCAGCGTAGACACCGAACTTAGCGGCATCCTGAGCAACGTTCATCTCCCAGCCTTCGCCCTCGTACTCACCGTTCTGGCCGTAGCCAAGAGCGACGAGGAGCATCTTGCCGAACTGGAAGCCGGTGAGATAATCATCGGGGCCGAAGTTACCGTCGCCGTAGCCGCTGACGATCTTCTGGGCCTTGCAGTAAGCGACGAACGGAGCTTCCCAATCGGTAGCAGCGACGTCATCAAACGGAGCGGAGGCGGGGAGCTTCTCAGCGAGAGTAGCACCGAGCTTGATGTAGGCAATGATCTTGCAGGCCTGACCACGGGTCAGGTTGCCCTGGGGATTGAACACGCCGTTCTCGTCGCCTTTGAGGATGCCGAGGCCGTTCATAATGCCGCAGGCAGTCTCATACTTGGCGCCGATAGCGTCCTGGTCAGCGAACGCAGCATTCGCGAAAACGCAAAGGCTGAAGACCATGACGATGGCGAGAACCAGAGCGAGGGACTTTTTGAGGTTCTTCATGTTTTTCCTCCTTATAAATTTGCCCTGTTTAAGGGACTTTTAATATGTACAAACGTTTGCGGCAGTGTAGCTACATTTCCTCCCGCAAGCGGTCATACCGGGGTGGGGCAGACATACTGCTACTTTTGTACGGTCGCATTATAACAACCCCTTATTTTCCCGTCAATACCACGAGCCCCCTTGTAATGCAACTGTAACATAAGTCGTAATCTGACATATCCGCGGCGCGCTCTCCCTCTTTTTCCGGAATTATTATCAGAGCGTGGATATTGAATATCCGACAGACTTAATATATAATAATGTCAGGATAATATGGTCAGGGTGATGCGGCCTGACGCGCCGCCGCGCCCTGCGATCTATTCCACGGAGGACAGCCATGACCAATAATTACACGCCGGACAAGCGCAATATCGTCAGCTTCAGCCTCATGGGGCCCGAAAGCGGCGCTCCCTGCCTCGTCGAATCCGACGGCGGGAAGATAACGCGCATCCGTACCTATGAATATGATAAAAAGCTCCTCGACGCAGACGGCGCGCCGTGGAAAATGAACGCGCGAGGCAAGACCTTCGTTCCGCCCGCGCGCGCCACGATATCCCCCTTCGGCCTCGGCTACAAGGCCCGCGTCTATTCGCCCAACCGCGTACGCTGGCCCCTCAAGCGCGTCGACTGGGACCCGAACGGCGAGCGCAATCCGCAAAACCGCGGCAAGAGCAAGTACGTCCGCATCTCGTGGGACGAGGCGGCGCAGATATGCGCCGACGAGCTCCGCCGCATGAAGGAGAAGTACGGGCCCGAGGCCGTACTCTGCGAGGCGGACATGCACGGCGAGGGCAAAAACGTCTCCCCGAGCCACGGATGCCCGAACAGGCTCCTCTCCCTCATGGGCGGCTACACCCTCCAGATGCGGAACATGGACTCATGGGAGGGCTGGTACTGGGGCGCGAAGCACGTCTGGGGCTGCGAGCCCCTCGGCGAAATGGCGCCGACCGGCAACCTCTACCCCGATATCTCCGAAAACGCAGATATGCTCCTCTTCTGGGGCTGTGACCCCGAGACTACGCCCCTCGGCGTCGTCTCGCAGATGCCGAGCAGGCTCTGCTACTGGTTCTCCTCGCTCGGGATAAAGAGCGTCTACGTCTGCCCCGACCTCAACTACGGCGCCGCCGTGCACGCGGACAAGTGGATACCCATCCTCCCGAACACCGACGCCGCCCTGCAGCTCGCCATCGCCTACGTGTGGATGACCGAGGGCACCTACGACGCCGATTACATCGCCTCCCACGCCTACGGCTTCGACGAGTTCCGCGACTACGTTCTCGGAAAAGAGGACGGCGTCCCCAAGACTCCCGCATGGGCAAGCGAGAAGTGCGGCGTTGCCGAGTGGACGATAAAGGCGCTCGCCCGCGACTGGGCGAAAAAGACCGTCTCCATAATGCACGGAAACGGCGGCGCCCTCATACGCGGACCCTTCTCCACGGAGCCCGCAAGGCTCGAGGTCATGCTGCTCGGCATGCGCGGGCTCGGAAAGCCCGGCGTACACCAGGTCAAGATGATAGAATGGAACATGTGGGCGAAGGATTACCCGCTCCCCTTCCAGGGCGACATAGTCCCCGCCGTCCCGCATATATGCGACGCGCTGCGTCCCATCGACGGCGACCTGCCCGACGATATAAATATGAAGCGCTTCGTCCTCTCCGACGTGCAGAAGGAGCGCGCGCCCGAGCTCATCGACCTCTTCCGGCAGCTCCCCGCGCCCAAGCAGTTCATCCCCCGCTGCCTCATCCACAAGGCCATCCTCGACGGACACGCCGAGTGGTACGGGCTGCACTGCTTCTCCTCGAGCCAGCAGCCGGACAAGAACAACTACCGCAAGCCGACAAATAAATACGAATTCGAAAAGATAGTTTACCCGCGTCCCGGTCTCTCCCGCGTACACATGATATGGACCGACGCGCCCTGCAACGTCACCTGCTGGAACAACGGCAACCTCCACCTCGAGGCGATGCGCTCGCCCGATATAGAGACTGTCGTCGCCCAGCATCCGTGGCTCGAAAACGACTGCTACTTCGCCGACCTCATCCTCCCCGTCGCCACCAAGCACGAGATAGCCGACATCGGCAACGATATGTCGAGCGGCGTCTTCCAGTCGGTGTACCTCGAGGAGCCCTGCATCGAGCCCGTCGGCGAGTCCCTCTCGGACTTCGACGTGTGCGCGAAGGTCGCGGAAAAGCTCGGCAGGGAATACTACGACGCCTACACCGGACGCCTCACCGAGGCCGAGCGCGTGCGTTTCTTCTACGCCGCGAGCGGACTTGAGGACCGCATGAGCTGGGAGGATTTCTCCCGCGAGAAGATCTACGTCCTGCCCCTGCGCAAGGACCTCGCCGACGTCCCCGCCGGTATGTGGAAATTCTACGACGACCCGAAGGGCAATCCCCTCACTACGCCGACCGGGCTGCTCGAATACTCCTCGACCGACATCAAAAAATACATGCCCGATGACCCCGAGCGCCCGCCCGTCCCGCACTGGATAGAAAAGAGCGAGAGTCACGACGAGCGTCTGAGCAGCGAGCGCGCGAAGAAGTACCCGCTGCTGTGCATGTCCAACCACGGACACTGGCGCATGCACGCCCAGTGCGACGACATCACCGCCAACCGCGAGGTCGAGACGATGAAGATCCGCGCGAAGGACGGCTACCAGTATGAGCCCGTGTGGCTCAATCCCGCCGAGGCCGCAAAGCGCGGCATACGCCACGGCGACATAGTCAAGGTCTATAACGAGCGCGGCATCGTCCTGTGCGGCGCGTACGTCACGGAAAGGCTCATGGAGCGCGTCTGCTACGTCGACCACGGCTCCCGCCTCGACCCCATCATCCCGGGCTGGCTCGACCGCGGCGGCTGCATCAATTCCATCACCCCCACCTCCATGACCGGCAAAAACAGCACCGGCATGGCAGTCTCCGGCTTCCTTGTCGAGGTCGAGAAGGTCTCCGACGAGGAGATGGAGGGTTGGAAACGCGACTACCCCGAGGCCTTCGCAAGGAAGATCGACCCCGGCGCGGGCGTCTGCCTCGAGGGCTGGCTCGCGGAATAAAAACAGCGTATTCTTCTTTCTCTCTCGGTATGGTCCCGTTTGTTCTTCGCAGATAAGTGAAAGCACGACGCCGTTTTTCGAGGTGAGGCAAATGCAGAGAGATAATTTATGCGGTGCGCTTATAAAGCAGATACACGACAGACTTGAAAAAAGGGTCAATGCCCTGCTCCGTCAGCAGGATCTCACTCTTTCCCAGATGAATGTGCTGATGGAGCTGGAATCCGCCCGCGGACGGCCGCTCCCGCTGAAAGAGCTGGAAAGCCTGCTCCATGTCGCCCAGTCCACGGCGGCGGGGATCGTGTTCCGGCTGAAGCAGAAGGGCTTCGTGGAAAGCCGCCCGGATGAAAACGACCGCCGCGTCAGAATGGTCTCCATCACCGCCGCCGGCTCGGCCTGCTGCCGGAATGCCGCGGCTGACGTGAAGAACATGGAAGCGCAGCTTCTCGGCCGCCTGACGGAGCCGGAAAGGGTCCTGTTCCGGGATCTGCTGGAAAAAGCATATCAGGGGCTGTAAATATGCCCGCCCGAGGCGGGCATATTTCAATGTGAAATTATAAAGCATGCTATTGAAAGCATGCCATCGTTCCAACGGAGGTCTATATGGAAACTACAAAAGAGCTGGAAGTGTTCCGCAGCGCGCCCGTACCGAAAGCAGTACTGAAAAACGCGCTCCCCGCCATGGCTGCCATGCTGATGGTGCTTATCTATAATTTGGCGGACACGTTCTTCATCGGTCTGACTCACGATGCGTATCAGGTGGCCGCCGTGTCCATGGCAACGCCCGTGTTCCTCATCTTCATGTCCGTGGGCAACGTCTTCGGCATCGGCGGGACCTCCGTGATCTCCCGGGCGCTGGGCGAAAACCGCATGGACTACGCCAAGCGCGTCTGCTCCTTCTGCATGTGGGCGTGCGTCGCGGTCGGCATCGCCATGTCCCTGCTCTTCTTTATCTTCATGGAGCAGATCCTGACGGTGATGGGGACGAGCACCGATACCTATGGGTTCGCCAAATCCTACCTGACCACTGTTACCTTCGGCGGTCCGTTCGTCCTCATAGCGAACTGCTTTTCCAACGTGATACGCGCGGAGGGGCAGCCCGGGAAGGCCATGCTCGGACAGCTGCTCGGAAACCTGCTGAACCTCGTGCTCGACCCCGTCATGATCCTGTGGTTCGACTGGGGCATCACCGGCGCCGCCGTCGCGACCGTCATCGGAAACGTGTTCGGTGCCTGCTTCTACATTATATATTTCCTGCGGAAAAAGTCCATTCTCAGCATCCATCCCCGTGATTTCACGATGCGGGAGAAGGTTTGCAGCGGCGTACTTGCCATCGGCATCCCCGCTTCCCTCGGCTCACTGCTGATGAGTGTCTCCCAGATCGTCATGAACGGGCAGATGGCCTTCTTCGGGGACATGGCAGTAGCGGGGATAGGCGTTGCCTCCAAGGTGACCATGATAACCGGCATGGTCTGCATCGGCTTCGGGCAGGGCGTTCAGGCGCTGCTCGGCTTCTGTGTCGGTGCGAAGCTGTGGGCGCGGTTCAAAAAGGTCATGACCTTTTCCGTTGTGTTTTCCCTTATCCTCAGCTCTTTCATGACCGGCATCTGTTACCTGTTTACTGATCAGATCGTCAGCGCTTTCCTGACGGAGCCCGCCGCCTTTGACTTTGCCGTCCAGTTCATCCGCATCCTTCTGACGACCAGCTTCCTGTTCGGCATGTTCTACGTTCTGGCCAATGCCCTGCAGGCATCCGGCGCAGCTACCGCCGCGCTGATCATCAATCTCAGCCGTCAGGGCATCATCTACATCCCCGCTCTGTTCGTACTGAAAGCCGCGCTCGGAGCGAACGGCCTTGCGTGGGCTCAGCCCGTCGCGGACGTGCTCTCGACGCTGCTTGTGGTATTCCTGTATATCCGGACCCTGAGAAGGCTGGAGTCGGGCTCCGGCAAGCTGAAAACAGCCGCCCCGTCCGAAGGGCAGTAAAAAAAGCGGTACCCGGCGCAGCATGCCGGGTACCGCTTTTTCATTCTGTTTTATCTGACAGCCGACGCGGGCCGTCAGCTCCTCACGGTCTCCGTTTCAGAAACCGTCGTGGCCCGGGTAGACGGGCTTCGGATGCACCTTGAGCGGCTTTTTCGCTGCCTTCACGGGCACGACCCTGACGGCGTGGCTCTCGTGGTGATGATGGTGATGATGCGGGTCGGTGCAGTTTTTGTCGCCGCAGTCCCAGTTCACCTCGACGTCGCGCCCCGCAAGCAGCGAGCGGGCAAGCGCCTCGAGCCTCTGCTCGGCGACGAACAGCGTCGAGCCGTACGAAATGGAATCTATGCCGACCTCGAGCTCCGCGCCCTCGCCCGGCGTGCCCTTGACCTGCACTCCGTACCCCGTCGTGGAGAGCATCACCGCGTCGTCCCCGCGCCGTACGTACGCCTTGAGGTGGCCGATGATGACGTCGTTTTCCTCCGCCCAGTCACACTCTTCGTCCATCGCCGCGACGAGCGCGTCGCGCATCGTCTCGAAATCCTCGTCTACGGTAAACTGCGCGGAGATGACGCGCGCCTCGTCGTGCGTGCGCCCGCGCATTTCGAGCTTAATCATTCCAGACGCCTCCTCCGGCTATCTCTTTCCAGATCGTGTCGTCCATCGGCTGATTTGCGACGGTGCGCCATATCCGAGCGTCCGCGTTCACGGTGCGGATGTCTGCCTCGATGGCGGCGAGCTGCTCGCCGTCGGCAAGGTCTGCCTTGTTGAGCAGAATCCAGTCGGCACATTCGAGCTGGCTGTCGATGAGCGCGCTCATCGCCCTGCGCAGCCTCTTCCAGCGCTGCGCGTCGGCCAGGCACAGTACGCCGACCTTGAAGCCGAAATACATCTCGACGTTCTGCTTTATCTGCAGGGGGTACGCGACGCCCGTCGACTCGATGACGAGCCACTCGGGGTCGTACGTCTTGCGTATGTAGGAGATATCGTCGATGAGGTCGCTGCCGCCGGAGCAGCAGGCGCAGCCCGCGAACAGCTCGCGTACCTGCAGGCCCTGCGAGCGCAGGATCTTATCGTCCACGCCGACCTCGCCTATCTCGTTTTCTATTATCATCACTTTTGTGCCGCCCTCGGTCGTCGAGACGAGGTACTGCGCCAGACGCAGCAGTATGCTCGTTTTTCCCGAGCCGAGGAAGCCGCCGAGCAGTAAGACTTTCATAACGGTCTCTCCTTTTAATATATGCTGTAAGTTATGATACGCCCGCCCCGCGGAGTTGTCAAGCGAGGGAGATTTAGGTTATTGAATTCGCCGGGGCGTGTGATATAATGATCATCATAAATTGAAACGCCTTACGGCGTCTCAATAAGCCTCATTTGAGGCTTATGCAAAGGTAAATCGAAACTGGTTTACCTTTGCATGATGATCATTGCAATGACTATCGTCGTTTTTTCTTTGAAAAATCGACAACAAATCGTAGATTTGTCGTCGAAACAGTCTAATAACAGGCTGTTTCGACTTTCGATAGTCATTATAATCTGCTCATAAACGAAATTTCGAAAGGAGTCCAACATAAATGAGCGAGATCCTCAAAGACAAGGTTGCCATCGTTACAGGCTCCGGTCAGGGCGTCGGCCGCGCGGTCGCCATCGGCTTTGCAAAGCTCGGCGCGAAGATAGTCACGAATAACAGAAAGCCCGGCAGCACCGGCAACGCCATGGTCACCGACGAGCAGTTCGCCGCGCTGAGCGACGAGCGCAAGGAATGGTACAGAAAGGCCGTCGCCGACAACGAGGGCGACGCCGCGACTACCGCGCAGGCCATCCGCCTCGCGGGCGGCGAGGCCGTGCACTGCTTCGCGGACATCTCCAAATTTGAGGACGCCGAGCGCCTCGTGCAGACCGCCGTCGACACCTTCGGCCGCGTCGACATCGTCGTGAACGTCGCGGGCTGCTTCGGCTTCTCCAACATCGATGAGATATCCGAGGAGCTGTGGGACAAGGTCAACTCCACCAAGCCCAAGGGCTACTTCAACGTCATCCGCTTCGCCGTGCCGTACATGAAAAAGCAGGGCGGCGGGCGCATCATCAACTGCACCTCCCGCTCCTTCATGGGTGACGTGATAAAGCACGCAGAATACTGCGCCGCGAACGCGGGTGTCGTCGGCCTGACGAGGGCCGCCGCCATCGAGCTCTGGCCCTTCGGCATCACCTGCAACGCCTTCTCGCCCTTCGCGCGTACCCGTGCGGCCTACGAGATGGACGTCGTCTCCGCGATGAGCGAGGACCCCATCCTCGCCAGCGGACGCCGCATCCCGCCCTCCTACGAGACCACGCCGCTGCCCGAATCCATCGTGCCCTTCCTCGCCTACCTTGCCTCCGACGGCGCGGCAGACGTCTCCGGCAGCGTCTTCTCCATCGTCGGCAACAGGATATCCCTGCACGCCGAGCCCATCCCCTGCCGCTCGATGAGCAAGCTCGGCTCCGAGTACTGGACCGTCGAGGAGATAGAGGCCGAGGCCAAGCGGGCCCTCTTCAACGACTACAAGAGCATAGCGAGGCTGAACTGACATGGCCGTCTTCGCTGAACTCACGGGCTCGACTCCCCTCGTCGAGCTGACGCGCTTCAACGCCGCCGAGGGCGCCGGCGCGCGCATCTTCGCGAAGCTCGAGAGCTTCAATCCCGCCGGCAGTGCCAAGGACAGGGTCGCGCTCGCCATGATAAAGGACGCCGAGGAGCGCGGTCTTCTCCGCGAGGGCGGCACCATCATCGAGCCCACGAGCGGGAATACCGGCATAGGCCTCGCCGCCGCCGCGCTGACGCGCGGATACAGAGTCATCCTCACGATGCCCGACACGATGAGTGCAGAGCGCATCACTCTCCTGCGCGCATACGGCGCCGAGATAGTGCTCACTCCCGGCGCGCTCGGGATGGACGGCAGCATAAAGGAGGCGCGCCGCATCGCGGACGAGACGCCCGGCTCCTTCATCCCGGACCAGTTCTCCAATCCCGCAAATCCCCTCGCGCACTACCGCACGACCGGCCCCGAGATAGTCGCGGCGCTCGGAGCGCCCGACGTCTTCGTCGCCTGCATAGGCACCGGCGGTACGGTGACCGGCGTCGCGCGGTATCTCGCCGAGGCAGCGCCCGACGCATATATTGCCGGCATCGAGCCCGCGGAATCCCCTCTCATCACGGAGGGCCGCGCGGGGTCTCACGGCATCCAGGGCATAGGCGCGAACTTCATTCCCGCCGTGCTCGACCTCTCCGTCATAGACGAGGTGCTGACAGTTTCCACGGAGGACGCTTACAAATACGCACGCGCCCTCGCGCACGACGAGGGCATACTCGCCGGGATAAGCTCCGGCGCGGCGCTCGCCGCGGCTCTGCGCCTCTCGCGCAGGCCGGAATTCGCGGGAAAGACCGTCGTCGCGCTCCTGCCGGACGGCGGCGACAGATACATGTCCTGCGGAATTTACGCCTGAAGCTGCGCGAAAAACTCTTCGCGCGGCGTTCCGCCTGCTCTGTTGAATCGGCCCAGCTCGACAGGTTGGGCCGATCCTTTTTTGACCGTATTCACCCGTTCCTCGCAGGTGAAGGTGACGGCGTACCCTCGCTCGGCGAGTATCTCCCGCGCCTCGGGGCACACCGTGCCGTACGGATAGACGAAGACGCGCGGCGCCTCGCCGAGAGCCGCGGCAAGACGCTCCTCGGCGAGGTCGAGATCCCTCGAGAAGGCCTCGCGGTAGCTCTGCGCATCCTCGCCTCTCTTTCTCCCGCAGCCCATGCGCGGCTTCGTATCGTGCATGGCGTAGGTGTGGCAGGCTATCTCCGCCCTGCCCGACCGCGCCGTCTCCGCGATGCGCTCCCAGTTCATGTACGCGTAGCTCACGTTCGTGTCCGGATGCTCCGTATATTCGTCGGCATACTCACCGACGACGGCGGCAACGGCCTTCATACCGTACTTTTCAAGGAGCGGCAGGGCGTAGCGTGCGAAGCTCTCCTGACCGTCGTCGAAGGTCAGGATGACGGGCTTTTCGGGAAGCTCCGCCTCCCCGTCGAGCCAGCGGACGAGGTCGCGCGCATCTATCGCCGTATAGCCGTGCATGGCGAGGTACTCAAGGTCGCCCTCGAGCGTCTTCGGCGAGATGACGTACTTCCCGCTCATGCGCGGAGATTCGTGGATATGATGATACATTATGACCGGGATACTGACGGTCTTGCGCTCATCCTCCGCGGCGGCACACGGGAGCGTCAGAAAAAGCGCGAAAATGAGAACAAATATTATCCGTTTCAAAGAAAAACACCTCTCACATAGTGTGGGAGGTGTTTTCGCGTTTATTCCGGAAAATTAAAATTTGATGACTCTGAAGCCGACGCCGTCCTCGCTGAGGTATTCCTCGCCCTGCATGGGCGGCTTGGCGGGAACCGGCTCGAGCTTTCCGTCGCGGAACAGAGCGGCGGCCTTTTTGAGCTTTTCGATGGTGTCGCGCGTATTGAGCATGGTGCCGTGGCAGCCGTAGAATCTTTCCGCGCCGAGAGCGAGCAGCTTATCCATGCTCGCGATGAAGGCGTCCGGGTCTCTCTCGCCCTCGATGAAGTATATCGGGCGGTCGGAGAGCATATCTCCGACGAAGACGACGCCTGCGGCCTCATCGTACAGGCCTATGCTTCCCGGCGTGTGGCCCGGGATCTCGACGACGCGGAGCGTCCTGCCGCCGAGGTCGAATTCGAACCCCTCCGTGACGGTATGCACGGCGGCGGCGTTTTCGCCCTGTATTTTCGGCTCGTTCGCGCCGACCCACACCTCGTCAAAGTATTTTACGCCGCCCGCATGGTCCATGTGACCGTGCGTGAGGACGAGGCGCAGGGGCTTATCCGTGATACTGCGCGCGCGTTCGGCGACGTCGGTCGTGCCGATACCCGAATCTATCAGGAGCGCGCCCGTCTCTCCGACGACGAGATACGCGGCGCTCATGCCGGGATCAATGTTCCATACGCCGTTTTCGACAGCAATAATATCCATTTCCGTCCTCCTGTTTTTTCTTTTATTTTACATCGGGACAGCCGTGTTTTCAACGCTTTTCTCCAATACAGTTCCGGGATAATAGTGGGCGAGTATCTGCGCCGCCGTCGCGCCCTCGCGTGCGAGGATGTCCGCGCCGTACTGGCTGAGGCCGACTCCGTGTCCGTAGCCCTCGGTCACGAAGGTCACGCCGCCGTCCGACACCGTCCACGTCACATTTGTGCTCCGCAGGGCGAAAAGGGAGCGCAGCTCCGTACCCGTGACGCGCACCGTGCCGACGCGCACCGACGCGAGGCGGCCCGACGGCGTATATTCCGCCTCCGTCAGCCATCCGTCGGGGCCGGACACGAACACGGCGTCCGGCAGGGCGGCAAGGACCGTATTGCGGAACTCCGCCGCCGGTATCTCCCTCTCGCAGACGAACTGCGGGACGCTCTCCGCGCTATCCGGCGTTTCCGTGCTGACGAGGTACGGAAGCTCCGTGCCCCAGACGGAGGCGCAGTCCTCCGTCCGTCCCGAGGAGGAGGAATGGAACGCCGCGAAGATGGGCTCGCCGTCATAGGTCAGGATGAGGGCGTCCGTCGCAGATACGGCGGCGCGGATACGCGCCATGTTCGCGTCGTAGTCCTCTCCCCACTTCGCGCGGAGCTCCGCCTCGTCCGCGTACGCTTCACAGCAGGCGGGGTCCGCGCAGAGGCAGCCCTCGTGCGCGCCGCCCGCGGCCTTGTAGGCCGCGTACGTGCGCGCCGCGATGCACTGCGCCTCGAGCGCGCTCTGCTCGAAGGACGCGGGCATCTCCGCGGCGAGCACTCCCTCGAGATAGCTGTCGAGCGGCAGCTCCCGCACACCTCCCGCGACAAGGAGCATGACCGTGCGCTCAGCGTCGAGGGACGGCGCGCTCTCCTTCTGCGGGCCCGGCGTCACCACCGGCGCGGGCGCGGATGCGGCGGGCGGAGCCTCCGACGGCTCCGGCGGCAGGGGCTTTGCCGTCACGGCGGGCACGAGCACCGCGAGCACGGCGAGCGATACCGCGGCAGGATACAATATTTTCATCGCGCACTTCCTTTTTTGCCGGCGTTTTGTTATACTATGTATATTAACCGTTCCCCGGCGGGATTACCGTAAGGAGGCTTCCGGCTTGAAAAAAAGTGCCGCTCTCATCACCGTGCTGACCGTGGTCGCCGGCATCATAGCCGCCGTACTGCGCCGCATCGAGTGCAATACGATATTCAACGACGAGGGGCTTGCCGAGCGCGGCGCTCCCATCTCGATAATACTTATAATATTCTGCGTGCTTTTCGCGGCGGTCGTCGTCGGCTTCACCGTCTCGAAGACGGGTAACAGGACCGTGACCGGGCGCTATGAGAGCGTCTTCCATGTTGAGACCCCCGTCATGCTCGTTATATCCGCGGTGCTCGGCGCCGCGATGATAGCGGCAGGTTACCTCAATTACCGCACCGCCGCCGTCGGCGGCACGCGCGCCATAGTCGAGGGCGCGGTGGGCCTGCTCGCGGCGCTCGCGGGCGTGGCGTTCTTCGCGCTGAGCTTCAACGCGAAGCGCGGGAAGGGCGGATGCATGCTCGCCTCCCTGCTCGTGACGATCTTCGTCTGCTTCTACATCCTTGTTACCTACAAGAAAAACGCCGCCGACCCCGTACTGCTCGACAATATGTACGTCTTCCTCGCGCTGTGCTTCTCGGCGCTCGCCTCCTACTACGTCGCGGGCTTCGCTTTTGACCGCGCCGCCGTGAAGAAGACGATGACGATGAGCTTCATCTCGGCGTTTCTCTGCATCATCGCCTGCGTCGACAGGTTCGGCGAATGGAGCATGGTGTTCTTCATCTTCCTCGCCGTGTATCTGCTCGCTCACGGCTTCCTGCTCACCGCGGCGCTCGGGCCCGAGGGCAGAAAGGACGCTCCCGCAGACGCTCCGGCGGAGCTCTCCGAGGAGGCGGAGCTTCTCAAGGAATTCGAGGCCTCCGCAGACGCCGCGCCCGACGAAGCGCCGGAGCTTTCCGAGGAGCTTTCCGGGGAAGAAAAGGACGAGTGAGCGCACCCCGCCGCTCCCAATATACACAAGAAAAGACGGAAAAGGGATTTCCCTTTTCCGTCTTTTTTTATTCTCTTAATTTACAGGGTATTTTCGTTTCTCGCGATGATGTCGTTTTGCAGCTCGCGGCCGAGCTCGATGAAGTACGCCGAGTAGCCCGCGATACGCACGACGAGGTCGCGGTACGTCTCCGGATCGGCCTGCGCGGCGCGCAGGGTCTCGGTGTCGACGACGTTGTACTGGACCTCCATGCCGCCGTTTTCGAAGTACGTCTTCGTCACCTCGCTGAGCTTGCGGACGCCCTCGTCGGAGTTGATGACGTTCGGGTGCATGCGGATATTGAGCGCCATGCCGTCGCAGAAATGATGGTGGTCGAAGCAGCAAGCGGATTCGAGTATCGCCGTCGGGCCGTACTTGTCGCGGCTCTGCGCGGGGCTGATGGCGTCGGCAAGAGGCTCGCCCGTCCTGCGTCCGTCGGGAGTCGCCCACGTGACGTGGCCCTGCGCGATATGGTCGGACGCGCCGTAGAGGCCGGACTTGTATATCTTCGCGCGCACGGAGTAGCACTCCTGACAGATCTTATAATACAGGTCGACGCACCATTTGAGTTCTTCGTCGACGTACGGGTCGGCGTTGCCGTAGTGCGGGACCTCGGCGAGTATGCGCTGACGGAGCAGCTCGTAGCCCTCCCAGTTGGCCATGACGGCGTCGTAGAGCTCGCGGGTCGTGCAGAGCTTCTTGTCGAAGCACATGTACTTGATGGTCGAGAGGCTGTCGGCAAGGGTCGCGAGGCCCGTCGCCGTGCCGCCGTAGGAGTTGTACTTCGCGCCGCCCTGCACGCAGTCGAGGCCCTTCTCCATGCAGCCCTCGATGGATATGGAAAGTGCCGCCTCGGGAGAGAGAGGCGCGGTCAGCATCTCGGCGTAGTTGTTCGTCGAGACGTAGAGCTTCATGATATATCGGCCCATCTTCTCGACGGCGGCCCTGACCTCCTCGATGGACTCCATCTCATACAGATAGCCCGTTTTCAGGCTCGCCTGCTCGCCGTTGAAGGGGTTGACGCCGTTGTTTATCGCCATGTCGAATATGACCGCCCACAGCACCGTCGCGTGAGGCGGATGCAGGCCGTTCGGCGCGGGATAGTCGCAGCCGGAGCCGACTATCTCCTGGCATCCGATTATCGCGTAGTTGCGCGCGTCCTCAAGGGAGAAGCCGACCTCCTCCATGAGCGCGGGGACTATTACCTCGTCGTTCTGATACAGAGGCAGGCCGCCGACGCGCCTGCTCGTCGCGATGGCGCACTCCCAGAGCTTCTGCGGGGAGTTCTTGTTGAAGCGCAGGGAGATGGTCGGGTCGTGAAGTCCGAGCCTGCCCATGGTCTCGAGCACCATGTAGGTCACGGGGTTGGTGGCGTCCTCGCCGGTCACGGGGTCGATGCCGCCGAGGGTCGTATGCTGATACGTGTTGCCGACGCCGGTCGTCTTGACGAGCTCGGCAGGGCCCGCGTTGTAGAAGCAGTTTGCCTTGAGGAAGAATGCATCGACGAGCTCCTGAGCCTCGTCCATGGTGAGGCGGCCCGCCTCGAGGTCGGCCTTGAGGTACGGCCACATATACTGGTCGAAGCGGCCGAGCGCGGGACCGGGGATGCGTGCCTCCATCGTGATGACGACCTGATAGAGCATCACGCCCTGAAGGGCCTCCCAGAACGTGCGCGCGGGATTCTCCGCGAGCCATTCCATGCTCTCCGCCATCTGCGCGAGCTCTCTCCTGCGGGCGGGATCGGCGCACTCGTCGCGTTTTTCGGCGAGGAGCGCTGCGTAGCGCCTCGCGAGGATGCCCGCGGCCTCGCAGACGATGACGGCGGACTTATAGAACATATACTTGTTCACGTTGTCGCCCATGAGGTCGCCGCGGTGCTCGTCTATCCAGTCCTGCGCCTGCTTTTTTATGGCGGCGTAGCCGGTATTTATTATCTTGCCGTAACCCGCGACTATGTGGCCCGCGGGGAGCGTGGCGAGACCCACGCCGCCCTCAGAGTAGCTGCTCGCGTTGAGGCGCTTGAGCTCGTCGAAGCCGTCGGGCTGCCACGCGTCTGCCATCGTGCCGACCTTGCGGAAGCGCCAGTATTCGTCGATCTCCTTGCGGGCGCGGTAGTCCTCCGGCGTCACGCAGAGCTTTATCTCCTGATGGTCGGGGTTGTGGTACTTCCCGTCCTCGCGTATCGTCCACTCACCGCTCTCGACGGCGGCAAACATCCATTCCACTCCGCTCCATTCGGGGTAGTCGGTGCTGGAGAAATAGTATTTACCCCTGTTTCCGACGACGAGCTCATAGTCTCCGACGAGCAGGGTCATCTTCTCGCAGATGTCACGGAACGCGAGAGGGCGCTTGATGCTCGGGGCTATGTTCTCATACTTTTTATACGCCTCCGTCAGTATGACGGCGCGCTCAGGGTCCATGCAGACGACTCTGTCTCTTATGAGCTGGCGGAATTTCTTCACCCGCTCGGTCGCGGATCTGAATTCGTACACGGCAGTTTCCTCCCTTATTCATCCGGCGTACTGTCTGCCGGAAAAGCATCCTTGAAAAGCTCTATCCCGCTCTTGCGGAGCACCCACGCGAAAAGGTCGAGCGCACGCTGACCGAGCAGCGCGTGCAGTATGACCATGGCGTGCGCGTCCGGCCCGATGACCATCATGCGGCGGCGCGCGCGTATGCCGCGGACTATCCTCTTCGCCATCTTCTCGGGCGGCATGCAGAATTTCAGAACGAGCGGCGAGAGCTCCGCGCAGTCACGGAAAAGGTTCGTTCTCACGAAGCCCGGGCACACCGCGGCGACGTGCCACCTCTTCCCGAGCTCGACGGATATCGCGTCCGTGAACGAACGGACGGCAGCCTTTGAGGCGCAGTACATGCTCATTCCCGGCATCGCCGCGAAAACGGACGCGCTCGAAATGTTGATTATCGTCGGCCTCTCCGAGCGCGCGAGCACGGGCTTCAGCGCCCCGATGGAGTGCAGAACGGAGAAAAAGTCCGTCTCCATGGTGCGGCGCGCCTCGTCCGTCCCGCCGTCGTAGTAGTGCACGGGCGGCATGACGCCGGCGTTGTTGATAAGTATATCGAGACCCTCCGGGAACTCGAGAGCGTTCCACGCGGCGGCGTCTGTCACGTCGAAGCAGCGGTAGTCGAAGCTCTCTCCGAGCTCTTCGGCGAGCGAGGCGAGCTTGGCCTCCGTCCTCCCGACGCCCGTGACCTTCACGCCGCATGATACGAGCCTCTTTGCGAGCTCGCGCCCTATCCCGGAGCCTGCGCCCGTCACCAGCGCGTGCAGGCCTTCAAGCGAGCGAGCCAACGTCAGGGCTCGAAGCGGTAGCAGCGGTACGTCGACGTTTCGGCGAAGCCGCACTTTTTCGCGGCCGCCATAAGCACCGGGTCGCTGTCGCTGACAAAGAACAGCACGCTCTTTTTGCCCATACGGAACGCCTCCGAGCAGGCTCTGGTGATGAGCCTCGCCTCGAGACCCCTTCCGCGGTGCTTTTCATCGAGCGCGGCGCCGAATATCTCGGCCTCGTTTTTATCCCACACGGCGGTGAATACGCCGCCGCAGATCTTACCCGACTCCATGTAGACGTTGACGTCCCACTTGTCGCGCGCCTCGCGGATGCGGGCCGCCGTCCAGTAGAAATCCGCAAAAGCGGTGTCGTGGAATGCGGCGTATTCGGAAAAGCGCTCCTTGCCGAGCTTGTTCACGCCGCCGGACTGGCCCTGCTTGAAGTCCTGCTTTGCAAGACGCATCGTCACGCATGATTCATAGAGCTTCGCGCCGGCTTCGGTGAGCGCGGCCGCGGCCGTCTTATTTTCCTCCGGGAACGAAAACAGCATTTCGTACCCCGTGAAAGCCGTCACCACGTGGGCGGCGAGCTCGGAATATACGGTGGGGTCGCCGTCAGCGGCATACATGCCGCACACGGCTTCGACATACCTCGAGGCGCTGTCTGTATAAAGGCAGGTCATGCCGCGCAGGTCCGCGCCGTCATAGCAGCCGAGGAGCTGGCCCTCGGGCAGCTTGAGCATTTTCAGAAGCTCCTCGCGCAGCGCTTCCTTCGAGCGGTAGCGCGGGAATGCGGAAAACTCCGGCATCTGCTGCATACTCCATGCGAGCTCTGCCGCGGCATCCGCTCCGTCTTCCCTGATAAGCTTGATCATTTTATTCCTCCAAAAAGGCGGGTTTCTTTTTAACAGTTTATTTTAACATATATCTTTGCATTTTTCAAACTTGCCCGCACGATTTTTGAGTAATATAATGGCAATAAAAAAACTTTTTCGGAGGTAACCCCATGGTAGACAACGCTCAGGGCGAATACGGACGCTTTTTCCTCCAGGAGCTGCAGGACAACAGCGGCGGCTCGCAGGAGTTCCGCGAGATGTATAAGAAGTTCGCAAGCCGTATCCTATGGATAGACGACGACGTCATGCCCGGCGCCATTCAGATGAACACGGCGTGGTATTTCGGAGTACCGGAGCTCGACCCCGTGTTTGAGGAGCATGATCACGAGTACGACGAGCTCATAGGCTTTTTCGGCTCCGACCCCTCGCAGCCCTACGACCTCGGCGCGACGATGGAGATCACCCTCGGCGGCGAGACGCACCGCGTCACGAAGACCACGCTCATCTACGTCCCCGCCGGGATGAAGCACATGCCGCTCTCCATAAAGGAGGTCCGCCGCCCCGTCTTCCACTTCTCGCTCGTCGTCGGCCCGAAGTACAATAACAGCGCCTATAAATGATAGCATCCGCCTGCGGGGCGTTCCCGGGGAGAAAGCGCAAAAGGCGCTTTCTCCTCTTTTTATATATACAATTTCCACTTGAAATTTGAGCGGCTTGATTGTATTATTTATACATAATATTATACCCTGCTGCACCGGCTGCGTAATCGAAACTGAAAGGTGTGTAAGATATGTACGATTTCAGGCCCATTTCTCCCCGTATCCAGATCATGCGCGAGAAGATCCGCAACCGTCTCATCGAGGCTGACTCCGAGCGCGCGCTGATCGTCACCGAAGAATTCAAGAAGCACATGAACCTCGTGCCCGTCATCCAGCGTCCGACCCTCACCAAGGCCGTGACCGAGAACATGACGATGCGCGTCGAGGACTTCGACGTCCTCCCCGGCAACCTCGGCAGATACTTCTCCTCCAACATCGCCTTCCCCGAAGCCAACGCGGGTCTCGCCTTCGTTCCCAACGCCATCAAGAACGGCGACTGGTATCTCGGTGACGACGGATACTACCACAATCCCGACACCGACGACTTCCGTATGCGCTGCTCCGTCGAGGACTATGAAAACCTCATCAGCGTCCGCGAAGTCTGGGACCACAGAAGCACCAACTGCTGCGGCGACGGCTGGGCCCCCGAGGGACTTGACGAGCTCTGCCGCCTCGGCGCGACGAAGCACACCGTCTTCCTCAAGCACCTTGTCAACTGCCGTCCCGGCCACCTGATCGCCGGC
>JAZQQE010000104.1:0-44319 GCA_045628845.1 Oscillospiraceae bacterium | reverse complement strand
TCCGCGCTCTCGAGGCTGCCCCCGAGGCCGCCGAAGAGAAAGTCGAGGATGACGGCGACGTCGTCGTGTACGACACCGATACCGCGAAGCCCGAGGAAGAGTGATCCCACAATAAAAAAGGACCGGCTGAAAGAAATTCTTTCAGCCGGTTTTTTGCGTCCTTTTGGAAAGTCAGGTCTGCGCGGGCAGCTTATCCTCCTTCGGGAGGCGGCGCCAAACCGTGAAGTACATCGTGAGGAAGCAGGCGGAGCCTCCGAGGATATCCGAAACGGGCTCTGCCGCGAAAACGCCCATCACGCCGAGTCCGAACATCCTCGGGAGGAGGATTATCAGAGGTATGACGAGTATCGCCTTTCGCAGAAGGGAGAAGAAAATGGCCTGCTTGGCCTTTCCGAGCGAGGTGAAAACGTTCTGCCCGGCTATCTGGAACGCCATGAAGAAAACCATGGCGAAATAGATGCGGATGCAGGGGAGACCCTTTTCGATGAGCTCCGGGTCGCTGTTGAATATCCTGATGAAGACGCCGGGGATGGCGAGGATGATTATCCAAACGAACACGGAGTAGGAAACGACGTAGGTCGTCATGAGCTTTATTCCCTCGCGTACGCGGCGGTAGCTCTTCGCGCCGTAGTTGTAGCTGAGGACGGGCTGAGTGCCGCTGTTAAGGCCCATCATCGGCATGAGCAGCATCTCGCGCATGGAGTTTATGACGGTCATGATGCTTATGTAGATGCTGCCGCCGAGCTCGTGGAGCATGGCGTTGTTCACCATGCCGACTGCGCTGTTGGTGACGGCCATCGTAAAGCCGGAGAGGCCGAGCGCGCAGACCCTGCCGATTATCCTCGGGCGGATGATCAGATTTTTTGCCCGCAGCTTGAGGATGGCCCGCTTACCCGTGAGGAAGAGGAAGACCCACACGGCCGAGCAGCACTGCGCGATGATGGTCGCGAGAGCAGCGCCGCGCACTCCCATCTTGAAGGCGAAGATGAAGAGCGGGTCGAGCGCTATGTTTACGACCGCTCCGACGAGGACGGTCAGCATGCCGATGGTCGCAAAGCCCTGCGCGTTGATAAAGGCGTTCATCCCGAGGCCCGTCATGACGAAGACTGTGCCGAGGATATATATCGTAAGGTAGTCGTTGGCGTAGTCGAAGGTGCTGTCGTCGGCACCGACGAGGCGAAGGACGGGCGCCTTGAAGATGAGGCATACGACCGTAAGTATGATGCCGGTCAGAACGAGCATGGCGTAGCAGTTGCCGAGGATGAGCTCCGCCTTTTCGTCGTCGCCCTCTCCGCGGGCTATCGAGCAGAGCGGAGAGCCGCCCGTCGAAAAGAGGTTCTGGAACGCGCTTATGACTGCGATGATGGGGAAGGCGAGGCCTATCCCCGCGAGCGCGAATGTGCCGCTTCCGGGCATGTGCCCGATATATATCCTGTCGACGATGCTGTACAGGACGTTTATGAGGAGCGCAAGAGTCATCGGAGCCGCCATCCTGAGGATGTTCGTGCTCATCTTGCCCTGCGTGAAATCGTTTTTCCTTGAAGCCATCAGATCACCTGCATTGAAAAAGACTAACTGCGAGGGTCGAAGCCCTCGAATATCGCTATCGCGTCCTCGGAGAGAGCGGTGTCGAGGTCTGTGCGGGAGCGTATCGTCCAGAGAACGCGCCCGGCGCCTCCGCGCGCCGTGGCGAGGCGGAAGGGGAGCATGCGTCTGTCGTGAAATCTGTAAGAGATGAAGTCGGGGCGCGTCAGCGCGTTGAACGGCATCAGCGCGAGCAGGAATGCCGCCGGGCCGCGTATCGGAGTAGGAGGCCCGAAGCGGCGCGAGAGCTGTCCGCGTACGACGTCCGGAGCGTGCTTCCTCATCCAGTAAACGACCCGCGGGTCGAAGGATTCGACGCACCACAGTCCCCGGTAATCCTTCATCGCGTCGGCAAGCGCCTCGCAGACGGCGAAGACCCCCTTGCCGGAAGGCTTGACCTCTATCATCAGCGGGGGACCGCCCTCGAATACCGGGAGCACCTCGTCGAGCATCGGGATGTGCTCGCCGCCGAAAAGTCTGTACTCCGCAAGCTTCTGCGAGCTCAGCCCGGAGAGCCTGACGTTTACGCCCGCCGTGCGCTCGAGGCTCTCGTCGTGCATCACGGCAAGCTTGCCGTCGCGCGTCATGCGCACGTCGAGCTCGGCCCCGAAGCCCTTCGCGGCGGCCTCGCGGAAGGCGGGCAGCGAATTTTCGGAGTGACCGGTAAAGCCGTGGAGCCCGCGGTGCGCGAAGAGGTATCCGCGCAGCTGCTCAAAGGCGGGATTCGGCTTGCCGGGCCAAACGAGCAGCACGTACACGGCGGATATGACGACGATGGCGGCAATGATAATGATAATGGCAGTGCCCATCAGAGAGTTCTCCGTTCCCGACCGAACGGCGGCATAGCCGTCGGTACAGTCTATGCATAAGTATAAATCGTCCGCCTCATAAAGTAAATCGTAAAATGCATTGCAATAGCGTGCGGATGACTGTATAATAACCATATCCGATAATGAAATACTTTATAATGATAGGAATGAATCAAAATGCTTTCTGACCGTGATAATTATCTGCGCGTACTTAAAGGCGAGATGCCCGAAAGTCTGCCGAAGGTGGCGTGGGCGATGGTCTGCCCCTCCATCCTCCGCAAGGACAGGACTCCGCAGGGCGGCTTCGACTGCTTCGGCGTCGAGTACGTGACTTGTGAGGAAGCCAACGGCGGCGCTATACCCAAGCCCGGCAATTTCATGATCGACGACATCACGAAGTGGCGCGATATCGTCAAGCTGCCCGACCTCAGCGGCGTTGACTGGGAAATGATGGCCAAGAAGGACCTTGAAAAGGTCGATCGCTCTCAGAAGGTCGTCATGTCCGATGCGATAACCGGCTTCTTCCAGGGCCTCATCAACTTCATGGGCTTCACCGAGGGCCTCTGCGCCTGCTTCGAGGAGCCCGAGGAAGTCAAGGCCATGATGGAGTGGTTCACCGACTTCTATCTCGACGTCGGCAAGAAGGTACTCAAATACTATAAGCCCGACGCGCTCTGGATGCCGGACGACGTCTGCACCGAGCGCAGCCCGTTCGTCTCTCCCGAGATGTTCCGTGAGCTCTTCAAGCCCTATTGGAAGCGCTACGTCGATCTGTTCAGAGACGCCGGACTTCCCGCGCAGCTCCACTGCTGCGGTCAGTGCATGCCGATAGTCGACGACTTCGTCGACGCCGGCTTCACCGCGTGGGACCCCGCCCAGCGCAGCAACGACCTCGTCGCCATCAAGCAGAAGTACGGCAGAAAGCTCGCCTTCGTCGGCGCCATGGAGACACGCGGCAAGGTATCTCTTCCGACCACGACGGAGGAAGAGGTCCGCGCGTACGTGCGCGAGGTCATAGACGAGCTGGCCCCCGGCGGCGGCTTCGTTTTCAGCGCGATGGTAATGCCCTGCAAGAGCGTGCCCGACTATAAGGAGCGCTCCCGCTGGATACAGGAGGAGTACGAGTCCTACGGCAGGAACTGGTACGCGACTCATTGACGGAGGCAGAATAGATGGACGTTATTAAGCAGATAAAGCCCGATCCTTCCGCACCCTTCATGGGACCCCCGATGATGGACGTCTCCGGCATCAAGCGCAAATTCCTCGATGTCCCGTACGGGACTCAGTCCGCAAATCAGAAGCTCGATATCTATCTCCCCGACGAGGGCGAGGGCCCGTTCCCGACGATAGTGTATGCCCACGGCGGCGCGTTCATCGGCGGCAACAAGCGTGATATGCAGCTCGTTTACGTCATCGACGGCATCCGCAGGGGCTACGCGGTCGTGTCCGTGGAGTACCGCATGGTGCCGGAGGCAAAATTCCCCGATATAATGTTCGACTTCAAGGCGGCTCTGCGTTTCCTGCGAGCCAACGCCGCTAAATACTTCCTCGACGGAGACAGGTTCTACTCCGGCGGCGACAGCGCGGGCGCATACCTCGCGGTATTCTCGGCGGCGACGCAGGATAACCCCGCGTTCGAGGGCGCTCATCTGGGCTATTCGAAGTATTCCAGCTCCGTGAAGGCCGTTATCGGCCTGTTCGGCTGCTACGACCTTCATATGTGCGCGAAGTTTTCCGAGGCTCACCCCATGGCCTCGACCGGAAAGCCCGTCAGATTCATCGACAGACTCATGGGCGCCGAGACGCTGAACAACCCGGAGCTTCTGTACTTCACCAATCCGAGCAATTTCATGACCCCGGCTTTCCCGCCCGCGCTCATCCAGGCGGGTGACGCGGACCAGGTCGTACCGTACGAGAACTCCATATACCTCGCCGAGAAGATAAACTCGGTCTGCGGAGCGGGGCGCGCGACGCTCGAACTTTTCCCAGGCTGCCTGCACGGCGACCCGAAGTTCGAGACCCCGGAGAATATCGACAGGATATTCCGCTTCCTCGAGGAGAACAAGTAAAAAAGAGCGTCTTCGACCCCGGGATAAATAGTCCGGAAACGTATCTCCCGGCCTGAAACTTCTTCAAAAAAGTCCGCCATGCGTCAGCATCGGCGGACTTTTTGCGCATCGCTGCGGGAGATGATATTCCGTCTTCGAATGACGTTCGGTCTGCGGCGTGTGAAAATGAGCCGGAGCGATGTCTGGAACGGGAAAAACCAGAAACGTTCGTGTCTTGACACAAAAAACGGGCAGCCTTATAATACGAATGCTAATAGGGTTAGGTAAATCGGAAAAGGGGCGCGATCATTGGACCGTCTTGAAACAGCAAGGATGTACGTGAGCAAGTTCGCAGAGCTCAGTACGTTCGATCTGAAAAAAATGAACCCGCAGCATGAAGGGCTTGCGTACGTTACGACGTACCTCTATAAAAACAGGGATAAGACCGTTTATCCAGGGGATATCGCCAGAGAAGCGGGAGTGAGTACCGCACGCATAGCGGCCATATTGAACAAGCTTGAAGCAAATAACATGATCATACGGACGCCGTCGGGAAATGATTCCCGGAAAACCGTTGTCAGCCTTACCGAGGAGGGCCTCATCGCGGTCGAAAAGCGGATAGGGGAGATAGTGGAGTTTACGGCGGATATGATAGATATCGTCGGAGCAGAGGACATGGACGAATATCTGAGATTATCGCAGAAAATGAAAGATGCGATAAATGACCTTGAAACGAGAGGGCAAAACAATGTTTAAGCTATACCGGAATTTCGTAAAAAAAGACTGGATCATGCTCGCGCTGGTTATCGTGTTCACTTTCGTTCAGGTATGGTGCACGATGTCCATCGTGGATAACATCAAAGAAGTCATCCAGTCGATAATGTACGTCAATTATCATAATAACCCGGCCCTGCTCGGACCGGAGCTGTCCGCCCTCGTAGGGGACGCCGGATGGGACGGCATCGTTTCGCTCCTGACCGCGTCGGGCACAGCCGCACCCGAAATGCTTGAAACGGTGAAAGCCGTGGCTTCCGCCTCTACCGGTGATATCTGGCGTGCGGCGGGGTGGATGCTTGCCCTCGCCGGGATAATGACCGTGGTGCAGGGGATCATCTGCATCCTCGCAAGCTTCATTTCCGCAAACCTCTCCACTACGATACGCACGAAGCTCTATGACAGAGTCGAAGATTTTTCGCTCGGGGAGATAAACCGCTTTTCCACGGCAAGCCTTATAACGAGGACCACGAACGATATCCAGAACGTTCAGATGACGAACGTGATGATGATGCAGATGATTTTCGCCGCGCCCATTACTGCCGTCTGGGCGATCATAAAGATCAGGGCGTCCAGTACCGAGCTGACCATAGCGACTGCCGTCGCCATCGTTCTGCTTATCATCTTCATTACGGCCATGATCCTGATAGTGCTTCCGAAATTCAAGATCGTTCAGAAGCTGATAGACCGTGTCAACGGCGTGGCCCGCGAAAATCTGACCGGAATAAGGATAGTCCGCGCGTTCAACGCCGAGCAGTATCAGCAGGATAAATTCGACGCGGCAAACGATTCACTGACTAAAACGCAGATCTTTGCCGGACGGGTGCTGGCACTTCTCAGCCCGGTGCTCATGATCATCATGAACGGCATAACCCTTGCTATATACTGGATCGGCGCGAGCCTCATCAACAAGGGCACCATCGATTATGCAACGGTCACTTCGTTCTCGGCTCTTGCGGGTCAGATAATCATGTCCTTCATGATGCTGATGATGATGTTCGTCCTCTGGCCCCGCGCTGCCGTCTGCGCAAACCGTATCAACGAGGTACTGGATACGGAATCCTGCGTAAAGGATCCGGAGGCTCCGCTCTCGCCGGAGCGGAAGGGAACGGTGGAATTCCGGAACGTCTCTTTCCGATATCCGGACGGAGACGAGCCTGCCCTGAAGAATATCTCATTTCAGGCGGTCTCCGGAGAAACGGTCGCCTTCATCGGCTCCACGGGCTCGGGCAAAACGAGCATCGTCAATCTTGTGCCGCGGTTTTATGATGTGACGGAGGGCGAGGTGCTCGTCGACGGCGTCAACGTGAAGGACATGGAGCAGCACGATCTCCGCGCGCGCATCGGGTACGTTCCGCAAAAGGGCTTCCTCTTCCGCGGGACGGTTGCGGACAATATCAGGCTCGGCGATCCGGACATTTCCGACGAGGATATAAAGAAGGCCTGTGAGGCCGCCGAGGCTGCGGGATTCATTGAGCAGAATGAAGAAGGGTATCAGTTTGAGATAGCACAGGGCGGGCAGAACGTGTCCGGAGGACAGCGGCAGAGGCTCTGTATCGCCCGCGCGGCGGCAAAGCGCCCGGAGATCTATATATTCGACGATTCGTTCTCCGCGCTCGACTATAAGACCGACCGAAAGGTAAGGAACAATCTCGGAGCGTACGCGAAGGACGCCACGAAGCTGATTGTCGCCCAGCGCATCGGGACCATCATGGATGCAGACCGGATCATCGTGATAGACAAGGGCGAGATCGCCGGGGCCGGGACTCACGGGGAACTGCTCGAAACCTGCCCCGTTTATCTTGATATCGCCCTTTCACAGCTTTCAAGGGAGGAACTGGGACTATGCCGATGAAAGAAAGAAAAACTCCCGCCGAAAAAGCGGAAGCGGGAAAGAACATGGGAAGAGTCCTTGCGTCCTTCCGCCCGTATAACCGCTCTATTGCCGTCGCGCTTGTCTGCGTCGCAGTATCGGTCGCGGCATCCATTCTGGCGCCTCAGTGGCTTTCCAAGCTCACGGACACCATCACCGAAGGCGCGGGGACCATGTCGATAGACATGCGTATGCTTCTGCACTACGGCATGGTGCTATGCGTGTTTTACGTAGTCAACGCACTGATGCATTTCATATCGGGCTTCGTCATGAATACGGCGGCGAATGATTATTCCAAAGGCCTCCGCTCTCAGGCGTCGCAAAAGATCAACCGGATGAAGCTCAGATATTTCGATTCCCATCCGTACGGCGACACGCTCTCCGTCGTAACGAATGACGTCGATCAGATCGGAGTGTCCCTTCAGCAGTCTATAACCTCGCTTTTCCAGTCAGTGCTGATGCTCATCGGCGTACTGATCGCTATGTTCATCACCAGCTGGCAGATGGCGCTCGCGGTACTGGCGTCCGTCCCGCTCGTCATGATCGTTCTGGGCATCGTCATGAAAACGGTCATGCCGCTTCTGGAACGCAGGCAGGACGAGATAGGTGAAGTGAACGGCATAGTTGAAGAAAACTTCACCGGACACCTCATCATAAAAGCGTTCAACGCCGAAAACGCCAAAAAGGCGGTATTCGACGAGGCGAATACCAGACTGTACGGGACCATGGTCAAGGCGCAGTCCATCGGCGGTATCATGCAGCCGCTGATGAGCTTTATCGCATATTTCGCATACGCGGCGGTGTGCCTGACGGGCGGCCTGCTTCTGGCTGCCGGCAGACCCGGGATATCGTTCGGCACGATAACCGCATTCCTCGTTTATATCAACCTGTTCCAGAGCCCTCTGTCGCAGATAGCCCAGTCCATGAACACACTTCAGACTGCCGCGGCGAGCGGAAGCCGTGTCTTCGAACTGCTTGACGAGGAAGAGGAGGAGGACGAGAGCGGGAAAACGGTACGCCTCGGCTCCGATAACGTGAAGGGCGAGGTCGAATTCCGCCACGTCAACTTCGGTTACACGGAGGACAAAACGATAATCCCGGATTTCGCCGCAAAGGTGGAGCCGGGCATGAAAGTCGCCATCGTCGGCCCGACGGGGGCCGGCAAGACGACGATAGTAAATCTCCTGATGCGTTTCTACGAAACGAACTCGGGCGATATCCTCATCGACGGTGTTCCGATCCGCGATATGTCCAGGACCGAGCTCCGGAGTATTTTCGGTATGGTGTTGCAGGATACGTGGATGTTTGACGGAACGTTCAGGGAAAACGTCGTTTTCAATAATGAGGACATACCGGATGAATGGCTCGATACCGTAATCCACGAGGCAAACCTCGACTATTACGTATCAACGCTTGCCAACGGCGTGGATACTGTTCTGGAGAGTGAAAGTGCCATGTCCGCCGGGCAGAAGCAGCTTGTGACCATCGCGCGTGCGATGGCGGAAAACGCGCCGCTGCTGATACTCGACGAGGCAACGTCTAACGTCGACACCAGAACGGAGATAGAGATACAGGAGGCGATGGACCGGCTCACAAAGGGGCGCACGAGCTTCGTTATTGCTCACCGCCTGTCCACCATCCGCAACGCTGATCTGGTCCTTGTCATGAAGGACGGAAACATCATCGAGCAGGGAGATCATGATGAACTGATGGCCCAAAACGGCTTTTATGCCGAAATGTATAATTCGCAGTTCGCGCTGGACTGATGCTTTCCTGCGTCAGACCTGACGCCCGGCAAAAACAAAGACCGGAGCAGCCGTTTTCGGACTGCTCCGGTCTTATAGTATAAGGCTCTATGTGCCCGCACCTTTTCGGAACGCGGTCTTTCATTCCATCAGGAATATCTTGATGAGCACTCCGCCCTCGCGGGGATGCCCCTCTCCGCGAAACGACGCGGAATGGAGCAGGGGAGCGAGCGCCTCGCTGTCCGTAAGGAACGTCGGCACGGTCTTGAACGGCATCGCGTGTGCGCCGGCGGGGAAATATCCGACGTTTTCGACGTAGATGCGGCACGGCGCGCCCGTGTAGTCCGTGCCCTCGAGCATGTAGCGGGCGTCCATCTTCCGTACGCCGTTTGCGTCCACGGTCTGCACGTCCGTCCCGCCGGGGAGGACGGTGCCGTTGAAAATGCTCCCGTGCACCTCACCGCCGAAGGGTATCATCAGCACCTCGCCGTGCGCGGCCTTCAGCGCGGCGGAGCCTCCGAGCGCTATGTCGACGGCGACCTCGAAAATAAGTCTGTCAGCCATGTCCGTTCCTTTCTCAGCCAAGCTCGTCGAGCCTGCGGCGGAGCTCCTTGAGATCAAGGAAAGTCTCCGGGCGCTTGCCGGGGTCGCGCAGCAGGGCGGCGGGATGGAATATCGCCATCGCCTGCCTGCCTCCCACGTCGAACCACTGCCCGTGCTCCTTCGTGATGCGGAAGTCGCTTTTAATTATCCTCATCGCGGATATCCTGCCGAGGCAGACGATGAGCTTCGGGTCTATCATCTCGATCTGCCGTTCAAGCCACGGATAGCAGGCGTCCTGCTCCTCGGGGAGCGGATCGCGGTTTTGCGGCGGGCGGCACTTGACGATGTTTGCTATGTAGATGCTGCTGCGGCTGAGCCCGATGATATCGAGCATGCTGTCGAGCAGCTTGCCCGCGCGGCCGACGAAGGGCTTGCCCTGAAGATCCTCGTCGCGCCCGGGGCCCTCGCCTATGAACATGACGCGCGCGTCCTCCGCGCCGACGCCGAATACGAGATTCGTGCGCGTTTGGCACAGACCGCAGCCCGTGCAGCCCTCACATTGGTTTTTCAGATCATCGAGCACTGACATTTTCTGTATCCTCCGTCCTCCGGGAGCGTGAAATATGAACGGTTTTGAGCCTGTTCTGCGGGTATTTTAACACCTATATGTGGATATTGCAATTTTTCACGCCGAATATGACCGAAGTTTTTATCATTTTTTCTATATTTCTCTTGTCAAGCAAAAAGTGATGTGCTATAATGCCCATATCAAAGCTAAGGGGTGCAACTCTGATGAAATTTCTTGAAAGCAGAACAAAAGGATTCATTTACACCATCCTCATCAGTATCGTCGTCATTTTTGAGATGAGCATACTGTCCGGATTCAGATTCGTCCTCGAAGGCAGCGCCAAGGATAAGGGCTTCGGTCTGACGGTCGAGAAGGTCTCCACCCTTAAACTCGTCGGAAAGAACGTCGGCTGGAACTTTGTCGTCTGCTCCATCCTCATCATCCTCGGCATCCTGTTCTTCTCCGCTCTCTTCGGCTACAATAGGAACCCAGCCGGAATGATCGCCCTCGTCGTCATGCAGGTCGTTCCCTTCATCGGCCTCATCAGTGATAAGATCTTCAACTTCTTCTATGGCTACTGCAGCGCCTCGTTCCTCCCCGCGATGAGCATCTTCGGTCTTCAGACCGCTGATAAGAGGGCAGGGCAGATCATCTTTATGATCGTATTTATTGCATTGACGATCGTTGCATGGTTCATCGGCAAGGCCATCAGAGCCTCCTATGCCGCCAAGTACGAATTCGAATGATTCAGTAAAGCATCCATACATAATCCCCCCCAAAGCAGTCCGCCTGCTTTGGGGGTTCTTTTTGCCTGCGGGCGTCGGGGCCGCACCTCCGCATGAACCCCTCCGCGCACGAAGCGCAACGTAGAGGGGAGAAGCGAGCTGTCACGCAGCAGATAAGCAAAGACCCCCGCACCGCTAAACGGCGCAGGGGGTCCGCTTTTTCATTTTGAACGCAAGCATTTGCGTTGACATTTGGAAGAGCGCGGTATAAAATGAACTTTAATCGTATGTGCTCGGCCTCGTTAAGGCATCCGGGCCGCTCCGATGCAGAAAAATACCCCCGGCACTCTCCGGGGGAATGTTTCTCATCTTCGGTGCGGACCTGTCTTTGCCGGCGCGGAGCGGCACCTCAGAGATAAAGTACTTTGGAGGTAATATCATGAATTCACCCGCTGAAGTGGCAAAAAACTATATTGCCATCGGTAAAGGCAAAGCCACGAACACCGTAATGAAGCTCCTTATCCTCGGCATCCTTGCCGGCGCTTTCATAGCCCTCGCCGGTGTCGGTGCGACCACCGCCGCCGTTACCATCGAGAGCAAAGCGGTTGCCAAGCTCGTCGGCGCTTGCGTATTCCCCGCAGGTCTTGCGATGGTCCTCGTGGCCGGCAGCGAGCTCTTCACCGGCAACTGCCTCATCATCATCCCCGTCCTCGAGGGTGAAGTGACTGTCGGTCAGATGCTCAGGAACTGGCTCATCGTCTACATAGGCAACCTCATCGGCGGTATCATCGTCGCCGCCATCGCCGTCTACGGTCACACCGCCTCTCTGTTCGGCGGAGCCGAGGGCGGTCTCGCCGCCGCTATCGTCAGCACCGCCAACGGCAAGGTCACCATGACCTTTGGCGACGCTTTCATCCGCGGCATCGCCTGCAACTTCCTCGTCTGCATCGCCGTCTGGATGTCCTTCGCCGCCAAGACGGTCGCCGGCAAGATCGTCGGCATCTTCTTCCCGATCATGCTCTTCGTCCTCAGCGGCTTCGAGCACAGCGTCGCCAATATGTACTATATCTCCGCCGGCCTCTTTGCCAAGACTGAATACGGCATCAGTGCCGACGCTCTTACCTGGGGCTCCTTCTTCGTCAAGAACCTCATTCCCGTCACCCTCGGCAATATCGTCGGCGGCGCGGGCCTTGTCGGACTTCCTTACTGGATCATCTATCTCCGCAAGTCCAAGAAGGCCGAGTGACCTCAGGGCTTTAATGTGGACATGAAGCCGTCCGCGGCGGGGCACTGTATGTCTCCGCCTATGACGCTCATGCCGTAAACGAGAATGTCGGCGACGACCTCCTTACTGCTGTCCTCCCAGTTTTTCACGCGGTAGGTGTAGCGGGTCGCTTCCATTCCGCCATAGTCTTCAAGGGGGAAACCCTGTTCACGCTGGAGAGCTATATAGTCGGCATATATCCCCTCGAAAGAGCGCGGGATGACGACCGTACGGCTCTCCAACGGCGTTTCATCGACTATCCAGCCCAGCGAGCTGAGATAGCTGACGCGGTCGGAGTTATTTCGCATATCCGGCGCGGAGACGGCTTTACCGCCGCCCCGGGAGCAGACGGATATTATCACGACGAGCGCGCAAATCACCGCGGCCGCGACGAGCACGGCCGCAAGGAGCTTCCTCTTTGTAAACCTTGCTGTATAAACGAACATAAGAGCACCTCCGTTTTTTGTAAAACTATATTCCTCGGGGAGGCGGCCTATGCCGGTTTTGAGACTTGACAAACTGCTTACTTCTGCGGGACTTGCCACGCGCTCTGAGGCGCGGGGACTCATCCGCTGCGGGCGCGTCCTTGTCAACGGCGGAGCCGCGAAGGCGGACACCCACGTCGATACTGACCGTGACGCCGTTACGCTTGACGGCGAGCCCGTGCGCTATACTGCCAGAGTCGTGTATATGATGAACAAGCCCGCGGGCGTCCTGACGGCGACGGAGGACGGCAGGGAAAAGACCGTGCTCGACCTCATGGACGAGACAGCGCGCCGCAGGGGAGCCGCTCCCGCCGGAAGGCTCGACAGAGATACGGAGGGCCTCCTCATCCTCACGGACGACGGCGACCTCGCCCACAGGATAATCAGCCCCTCGCACGGCGTCGTGAAGGCCTACGAGGCGGAGGTGGCCTCGCCGCCGGAGACCGGCGCGGAGGATATCCTCGCCGCGGGCATCACTCTCGGCGACGGGACGAAGTGCCTTCCCGCGCGCCTTGAGCGCGTATCCGAAACGACCGTGCGCCTTTATATATCGGAGGGGAAGTACCATCAGGTCAAGCGTATGCTCGCCAATACGGGAGCGCCGGTCGTGAAGCTGCGCCGCCTGTCGATAGGAGCCCTCGACCTCGACCCGGACCTCGCTCCGGGGGAGTACAGGCTGCTTACGGAAGAGGAAACGCAGCAGCTTTTTACTGACAAACACCGTAATTTGTAAAAGTCCACAAAATAGAGCGTTCAGCTTTGTGTGTTCGTATAATATACATTTCCCGATAACTGTGTTACAATAGCGCTATCCTAATAGAACTCTTTTTTGTTCTCACAAAATAAAAATACGGAGGTAGAACATGTCTAGCGTAACTTTGAAGGGTATTTACAAGAAATACGCCGGCGGCGTCACTGCGGTCTCCGACTTCAACCTCGACGTTGAAGATAAGGAATTCATAATCCTTGTCGGTCCTTCCGGCTGCGGCAAATCCACCACCCTGCGTATGATCGCCGGTCTTGAAGAGATCCCCGCCGGTGAGCTTTACATAGACGGCAAGCTCGTCAATGACGTTCCCCCCAAAGAGAGAGATATAGCGATGGTCTTCCAGAACTACGCGCTGTATCCTCACATGACCGTTTTCGAGAATATGTCCTTCGGCCTCAAGATCCGCAAGATGCCCAAGGATGAGATAAAGCGCCGCGTTGACGAGGCTGCTCAGATCCTCGAGATCGAGCACCTGCTCGACAGAAAGCCTGCCGCTCTGTCCGGCGGCCAGAGACAGCGTGTCGCCCTTGGCCGCGCCATCGTGCGTAACCCCAAGGTCTTCCTCCTCGACGAGCCTCTCTCCAACCTGGACGCCAAGCTCCGTACCGCGATGCGTTCCGAGCTCGCCAAGCTGCACCTCAAGCTCGCCACCACCTTCATCTACGACACCCACGACCAGACCGAGGCTATGACGATGGGTACCCGCATCGTCGTCATGAAGGACGGCTTTGTCCAGCAGATCGCCGCTCCTCAGCATCTGTATGAGAACCCCGCCAACCTCTTCGTTGCGACCTTTATCGGTACTCCGCAGATGAACACCTGCGAAGGCGAGCTGGTCGACGAAGGCGGCGTGACTTACCTCCGCTTCGGCGATAAGGCGAAGGTCGCTCTTCCCGATGACAAGGGCCGCAAGCCCGAGGTCCTTGCCTATGCCGGCAAGAAGGTCATCTTCGGTATCCGCCCGAACCACATCCATGCCGAGGAAGCCTACATGGCTCAGTTCCCCGAGTGCGTCGTCGACGTCAAGGTCGAGATGACCGAGCTGCTCGGTGCCGACACCAACCTGTATCTCTCCGAAGGCGATATGCAGTTCACCTCCGTCGTTCCGACTGGCTCCACCACCTGCAAGATGGACGATCGCATCAAGGTCTGCTTCGATGCGAGAAAGATCCACCTCTTCGACTACGAGACCGAGAAGACCATCTCCAACTGATAACATCGCAAATAAAGTCTCTGAAAAGCCTGCCGGATATCCGGCAGGCTTTTTTTCGTCATTTTTAATTTAGAGCCTCATTTCGCGCCGTTTTATTTCAAAATTCACAAAAAAATAAAGGATTTTTGGATTTTATCTCTTGAAAAACGCACAAGAAAAAGGTATAGTGATGTACAAAAGCGATTATGTCAACGCATTGTATCCGTTTTGTAATACAATGTTTCCCGAAAGGCACTCGGCTGCGCTTAACGACGAATACTGCGGTGGAAAGGGTTGAACGCTATATGTCAGGCAGGATATTCCAGAGCGTCATCGTTCAGATGAAGGAAGCTACCGACAAGGTAATAGGCGTAATAGATTCCGAGGGCGGGGTGACGGCCTGCAACGAGCTTGCCATGGTCGGCACGCATCTCGGCAGGGCGGCCGGAGTCATCAGTGAATCCTCGGATTCTCTCATCCGATATGACGGCAGGACGTTCAAGGTCCTCGGCGGATACAATGCCGACTTCGACTACGCCGTATTCGTTGAGGGAACGGACGACGAGGCCGCCTGCGTGTGCGTTCTCGCCGCGATCGCCTTCAACGAGGCGAAGGTATACTACGAGGAGAAGTACGACAAGACCGCTTTTGTCAAGAACATCATTTCCGACAATACGCTCATGGCCGACATGTATGTCCGCGCCAAGGAGCTTCATTTCGATATGACCACGCCGCGCGCCGTCATCCTTGTCCGACAGATGGACAAGGTCGAGCCCGCGACGATGGAGGTCATGCAGGGGATGTTCCCCGACAAGCAGCACGACTTCATATTCTCTGTCAGCGAGACGGACATCGTGCTCATCAAGGAGCTTCTGCCCGGCATGGGGAGCGAGGATCTCGGTAAGATAGCCGAGCAGATCACAAACACGCTTTCCGCAGAGCTCTATATCAAGACGGTAATCGGCGTCGGAAGCATCGCCAATCACCTCCGCGAGCTCGCCGAGCGCTACAAGGAAGCGCAGGTCGCTATCGAGGTCGGCAAGGTGTTCGATAACGAGAAGAGCGTCATGTACTACGACAATCTCGGCATCGGCAGGATAATCTATCAGCTCCCGACGACGCTGTGCGAGATGTTCATATCCGAGGTCTTCAAGAAGAATCCCATCGACGCGCTCGATCAGGAGACGCTGTACACCATAAACAAGTTCTTCGAAAACAATCTGAACGTGTCCGAGACATCGCGCAAGCTGTTCGTACACAGGAACACGCTCGTTTACAGGCTCGAAAAAATAAAGAAGCTCACAGGACTTGACCTGCGCGAGTTTGACCACGCGATAATCTTCAAGGTCGCGCTCATGGTGAAGAAATACCTCAATTCTCAGAACCACGCCTGAACGTGTGGGGGCCGCACGTCTGCGGCCGCGGAGGAACAATGATATCATTCAAAGAAGTTTATAAAACCTATGAAAACGGGACGAAGGCCATCCGCGGAATAAACCTTGAGATAAAGGACGGCGAATTCGTCTTCCTCGTCGGCCCGTCCGGCAGCGGAAAATCGACGCTCATCAAGCTCATCACGGGCGAGATATGCGCCACCTCCGGCACGGTCGATGTAAACGGCTTCGACATGACCCGAATTACCCGCCGTCAGATGCCGAAGCTCCGCAGGACGCTCGGCGTCATTTTCCAGGATTTCCGTCTGATAGAGAAGAAGACGGTATTCGAAAACGTCGCCTTCGCCATGCGCGTCGTCGGCGCGCCGTCCAAGGAGATAGCGCAGCGCGTGCAGTACGTGCTCGACCTCGTCGGCCTCGGAGACAAGGCTGGGAGCTATCCGCTCGAGCTCTCCGGCGGCGAGCAGCAGCGCGTCGCGATAGCGCGCGCCCTCGTCAACAATCCGAGCACCATCATCGCCGATGAGCCTACCGGAAACATCGACCCCGCGCGCAGCCTCGAGATAATGAGACTGCTCGAACAGATAAACGAGCTCGGAACGACCGTTCTGGTCGTAACTCATGAGAAGGAACTGGTCAACCGCTTTGCCAAGCGCGTCGTCATCATCGACGGCGGACGTCTCATAGGCGACGGTATCAGCGGGTATTACAGCTATGAAGAGTAATAAATTTCTCTATTTTCTGAAGGAAGGCGTGGCGAGCGTATTCAGCCACGGCTTCATGTCGGTCGCGACGATAGCCATCATGATGGCGTGCCTCATCATCATGGGAGGCTTTTCGCTGCTGTCTGTGAACATACAGGAGATCATATCCGGACTCGAATCGCAGAATCAGGTCCTTGCCTATGTCGACGAGACCCTCTCCGACGAGGACGCGAGGCTCATCGGTCAGAGCATCGAAAAGTACGACAACGTTGCCACCGTCGAGTTCGTGAGCCGCGAGCAGGCTATGAACAAGTTCCTCCAGAAGTATGACGACAACACGCTCTTCGAGGAGATAGACGCGACCGTGTTCCGTCACCGCTACGTCATCACGATGACTGACATAGACGGCATGGGGAAGCTGCAGCAGGACCTCGCGTTCACGCCAGGCATAGCCTCTGTCAACGCGCATCTCGAGATATCCCGCGGCTTCGTTACCGTCAGGAACGTCGTCGCCCTCGTCTCGCTCATCATAACCGCGGTACTGCTCGTCGTTTCCGTGTTCATCATGGCGAACACGATAAAGCTGACGTCGTTCAGCCGCCGCGAAGAGATCGGCGTGATGAAGATGGTCGGCGCGACGAACGCCTTTATCCGCTGGCCCTTCGTCATCGAGGGACTCTTCCTCGGGATAGTCGGCTCCGCGCTGGCATATCTTGTGACGTGGGGCGTATATACGATACTCTACACCCGCGCCCATGAATCCGTGACGCTCGCGTTCGTGAACCTCGTCAAGTTCTCCACGGTTGCGATACCGCTCCTTATAGCCTACGCCGCTGTCGGAGTGCTCGTCGGCGTCATCGCCAGCTCTACTGCGATAAAGAATTACCTCAAAATATAATGTGCCTCTGAAAGGAGGATGTACGTTATGAAGAAAAAGAGAAGAAGACTCATTATGGCCGTTCTGGCCATAGTGCTCGTCATACTGCTGATAGCTCCGCTCCTTGCCTCCGTTCTGCCCGCGAAGGCGGTCACGCAGCAAGAGATAAATGAGCTGCAGGACAAGGCTGACGAGCTTGCCGCGCGTCAGCGTGAGATAACGGAGAAGCTCAACGCCATCTCCGACGAGCAGAACGCCATCCTCGCCAAGCAGGCACTGCTCGACGAGCGTATCAACACGACCTATGAAGAGATCGAGATATACAACGCCGAGATCGTTGCGCTCGATTCGCAGATAGCCTATCAGGAAAACGAGCTTGCCAAGCGCGAGGAGGAGGAGGCCGACCAGAAGGTGCTCTTCCGCCGCCGTGTGCGCGCCATGGAGGAGAGCGGGAGCATATCCTATTTCTCCATCCTGTTTGATGCGGCGAGCTTTTCCGACCTTCTCTCCCGCATAGACGACATCAATGAGATAATGTCCTACAACGAGTTCGTCGTTCAGGGCCTCAAGGATGCGCAGGCGGCGACGCAGGAGGCTCGCGAGAGCCTCGCGTCCTCCAGGGAAGACGCCGAGGAGGCGAGGACTCAGGAGCAGGAGAAGAAGCACGAGCTTGATATCCAGACTGCCGAGATGCAGGCCCTCATGGTCCAGCTCGAGGAGCAGCGTGAGGAATATGAGCTCACCTACGAGGAAAACGAAGTGCTCGAGGCCGAGCTCTCCGAGCAGATAGCCGAGCTCCAGCGCGAGTATGACAGACAGCTCGAGGAGGAGCGTCAGCGCCGTCTGGCTGAGCAGAGGCAGAACGGCGGCGGAAGCAGCAGCGGCGGAAGCAGCAGCACCGAGGTCATCGTTTCGACCGGCACGTATATGTGGCCCGTAAACGACAGCAGACGCTGCGTGACCTCTCCGTTCGGCTCGCGTCTGCACCCGATACTCGGCTACACGAGATTCCATAACGGCATCGACATCGGCAGCTGGTACGGCTGTGGCATATTCGCCGCAGACTCCGGCGTCGTCACCACCGCGACCTACGACAGCTCCTACGGCAACTACGTCATGATAGCCCACGGCGACGGCCGCTACACGCTGTACGCCCACATGAGCTCCATGGCGGTCTCCGTCGGTCAGAGCGTGAGCAAGGGCCAGACGATAGGCTACGTCGGCAGCACCGGCCTGTCCACGGGACCGCACTGCCACTTCGAGACCTGGGTCAGCGGCTCCCGCGTCGATCCGCTCGGTTACTTCTCAAGCTATTGGAGATACTGGGACTGATACCCTCTGCACGGCAGGGGAATGAGGTTATACTATGAAGGACAGGATCCCGGTCTGGGCGGCTCTGCTGATAGCCGTCGGAGCGGCGGTGCTCACACTCGTGCTGAGCTTCACGGTTCAGTTCGTCATGTCTTCGTTCGTGCCTTCGCACACGGAGCGGGATGAATATACGCCGTCGGACAAGCTTGATGAGGCGCTCGGCGTCATCGACAGATATTTCGTCGGTGACTTCGACACGGAGGAACTGACCGACGCCGCGCTCGCAGGAGTCGTGGACGCGCTCGGTGACAGATGGTCGTACTATCTGTCAGCCGACATGGTCAGAGAATACATGAACGATTCCGAAAACCTCTATGACGGCATTGGCATCGTCATCATGAAGCGTCAGGAGGGCGGAATACTCATAAGCGACGTTTACGGTGTCTCGCCCGCTGCGGACGCCGGCGTCATCGCCGGAAGCGTGATTTATTCCGTTGACGGCGAGGATATAACGGATTATACTCTTGAAGAAGCAAAGCAGGCCATCGCCGCGCGCATCGCGGAGGGCACCGTGACGCTCGCTCTTACGGAGCCCGACGGCACGGAGAGGACGGTCACGCTCGTTCCCGGCAAGGTCGAGCTCATCCCCGTCAGCTTTTCCATGCTCGACGGCGGCGTCGGCTATATACGCATAGAGAACTTCAAGGCACGCTCGGCGGACCTCATCATTTCCGCCGTTGAATCGCTCCGCGCGGACGGAGCGGAGTCCCTGCTGTTCGACGTACGCAATAACCCCGGCGGCTCGCTCGACGAGCTGCTCAAAGCACTCGATTACCTGCTCCCGCAGGGCGTGCTGTTCATATCGCAGGCAAAGGGCTGCGAGCCGCAGCGCGAGTTTTCCGACCCCTCGTGCGTTGAGATGCCGATGGCGGTCCTGATAAATTCGGAATCGTACAGCGCGGCGGAATTCTTCTCCGCAGCGCTCAGCGAGTATGAATGGGCAACGCTCGTCGGCGAGAGCACGACGGGGAAGGGCCACGCGCAGACGACCATCGGCCTGTCTGACGGGAGCGCCCTCCATATTTCGATAGAGGAATACTTCACTCCGAACGGAGTATCGCTCGACAACGTGGGCCTGACGCCCGACGTCGAGGTGATATTGTCCGACGAGGACTTCGAGCTTCTTTATTATGACATGCTGGACCCGGAGGACGACGCGCAGCTCATAGCCGCGGCCGCCCTGCTTACTGATTAAAAACTGCCTTGAAAGGAAATGTTGACATGGCTAAGTTCCGTATGAGCGAAGAGCGTTATCAGGCGCTCAAAGACGAGCTGAATTATCTCCAGACCGTAAGAGAAAAAGAGGTTTCCGAACTCATAAAGGAAGCGCGCAGCTTTGGCGACCTGTCTGAAAACAGCGAGTACGATGAGGCGAAAACGGAGCAGGGAATGCTCTATTCCAAGATCGCCGAGATCAAGAACCTCATAGAAAACGCCGAGATAATCGAGCGCAGCAAGGAGACCGGCAGAGTCGGCCTCGGCGCCGTCGTCAAGGTCATCGACCTCGAGACGAATGAAGAGGAAGAGTACCACGTCGTCAGCTCTCAGGAGGCCGATCCTCTCAACGGCAAGATATCCGAGGAATCCCCGTTCGGCGCCGCTCTCATCGGCCACAAGGACGGCGACACCATCAGTGTCAACGCCCCCGCCGGAGTCCTCAAATATAAGATCCTGAGCATCAGCCACGCCCGCTGAGAGCTCCCCTTGGAGGAAATATGTCAGACGAAACCAATAACATCAATGCTGCGGAGGACCTCTCCGAAATACTCCGCATAAGGCGCGAGAAGCTCAAGGCTTTGCAGGACGCGGGCAGGAATCCGTTTTTCGAGACCCGCTTCGACGTGACGCATCACGCGCAGGATATCAAGGATAACTTCGACGCGCTCGAAGGTCAGACCGTCTCCGTCGGAGGTCGCCTCATGTCCAAGCGCGGCATGGGCAAGGTCAGCTTCTGCGACCTGCAGGACAGGTCCGGCCGCATCCAGCTCTACGCACGCCGCGACGAGATGGACGAGGAGATATACGACGAGTTCAAGAAGTATGATATAGGCGACATCGTCGGCGTGACCGGCGAAGCCTTCCGTACCCAGCGCGGCGAGATGAGCGTCCGCGTGAAGACGATAAAGCTCCTGAGCAAGTCCCTTCAGCCGCTGCCCGAGAAGTTCCACGGCCTGACCGACAAGGAGCTCCGCTACCGTCAGCGCTACGTCGACCTCATCGTCAACCCCGAGAGCAAGCGCAACTTCGAGATACGCAGCCGCTTCGTGGCTTTCCTGCGCCGCTATCTCGATTCTCTCGGCTTCATGGAGGTCGAGACCCCCGTGCTCAGCCCCATCGCAGGCGGCGCGACCGCCCGCCCCTTCATCACGCACCATAATACCCTTGACATAGACATGTACATGCGCATCGCCACGGAGCTCCATCTGAAGCGCCTCATCGTCGGCGGCATGGAGCGCGGGTACGAGGTAGGCCGCATCTTCCGCAACGAGGGCATGGATACCAAGCACAACCCCGAGTTCACGACCTGCGAGCTCTATCAGGCATTTACGAATCTCGACGGCATGATGGATATCCTCGAGGGCATCATCTCCGGCGCCGCAAAAGAGATACTCGGTACTTACAGCGTCACGTGGCTCGGCCATGATATAGACCTCACTCCGTCGTGGAAGCGTATCACGATGGCCGACGCCGTCAGGGACGTGACGGGCGCCGATTTCATGGCCATCGAGGGCGATGCTGAAGCCGCCGTCGCGCTCGCAAAGAGCGTCGGCGTCGACATGGAGAACGTCGACAAGACCTGGGGCAACGCGCTCTACGAGGCCTTCGACCAGAAGGTCGAGGAGACGCTCATCCAGCCCACGTTCATCACGATGTACCCCGTTGAGGTCAGCCCGCTTGCCAAACGCAGCCCCGCCGACCCGCACCTCACCGAGCGTTACGAGATGTTCATCTGCGGCTGCGAGATGGGCAACGCCTTCTCCGAGCTCAACGATCCCATCGACCAGTATGAGCGCTTCAAGAAGCAGGCAGAAAAGCGTGCCGGAGGCGACGAGGAAGCGGACATGATGGATGAGGACTTTGTCCTTGCCCTTGAATACGGTATGCCTCCCACGGGCGGTCTCGGCTTCGGCATAGACCGCTGTGCCATGATGCTCTGCGGCACGGATTCCATCCGCGACGTCATCCTCTTCCCGACGATGAAGCCGCTTGATTCCGCGAAGACGGACGCTGCGCCTGCCGCCGTCAAGGCAGCCGAAAAAGCTCCCGAAAAGGCTCCCGAGCCGATAGATTTCTCCAAGGTCGAGATAGAGCCTCTCTTTTCTGACAGCGTCGATTTCGAGACGTTCTCGAAGTCTGATTTCCGCGCCGTCAAGGTCAAGGCCTGCGAGGCCGTCAAGAAGACCAAGAAGCTCCTTCAGTTCACTCTCGATGACGGCACGGGTACCGACCGCATCATCCTCTCCGGCATCCACGCCTACTACGAGCCCGAGGAGCTCGTCGGCAAGACCTGCATCGCCATCACGAACCTTCCGCCGCGTCAGATGATGGGCATCGAATCCTGCGGTATGCTCATCTCCGCCGTCCACAAGGAAGAGGGCGAGGAGAAGCTCCACCTTCTCATGGTGGACGACCATATCCCCGCCGGAGCGAAAATGTATTGATCTAAGGCGTCATCAGCCCCGCGGATATCTCTGCGGGGCTGAACTGCATAAAATACGGTCGCGGGAAGCGGTACACGCTTTCCCGGACGGGAGGAAACATGGAAACGGTATTATCGACTTTCGATCTCACGAAGAGATTCAAAAGCACCCTTGCCGTCGACAAGGTCTGCATAAACGTGAACAAGGGCGACGTTTACGGCCTTATCGGCAGAAACGGCGCCGGAAAGACCACCATCCTCAAAATGATAAGCGGATTCATCCGCCCGACCTCCGGCGGTTTCTCGCTCTTCGGTGTCCGGAACACGGATATGGACGGCAGCGACGTGCTGAGAAGAGTGGGCACGCTCATTGAGACGCCGGGAATACATTCCTCCATGTCCGCATACGAAAACCTCGAAATGAAGTGCATCTGCGGCGGGATAGATTACAGCGAAAATTACATCATGGAGCTGCTCTCGCTCGTGGGACTTGCGTCCGTCGCGAAAAAGAAAGCGGGCGGATATTCCCTCGGCATGAAGCAGAGACTCGGTATCGCCCTCGCACTCGTGGGAGAGCCGGAGCTGCTCGTGCTCGACGAGCCCATAAACGGGCTCGACCCGCAGGGCATCGCGGAGGTGAGAGAGATACTCATCCGTCTGCACGAGGAGAGAGGCATGACCGTCGTCGTGTCGAGCCACATACTTGAAGAGCTCTCCAAGATAGTGACGCATTACGGCATAATAGACCACGGACGCATCGTCAAGGAGATAACGCGGGAAGAGCTGGAATACGAATGCAGCGACCGCGTCGAGATCGCTGCCGACGAGCCCGAAAGGGCGGCAGGCGTGCTCAGAGCCGCGGGCTACGCATCCTCCGGGGTATCCGGAGGGCGGATAATCGTAAAAGAGGGCGTGAACGAAACTCCCGCCATGGTGTCGGCACTGTGCCGTGAAGGCCTGCCGCCGCGCACCGTTGAAATAAAGGGACGTACTCTGGAAGCCTTCTATCTTGATCTGGTCGGAGGTGAGGACCGTGCTTGATACGTTCAGAATGTACGTTTACAGGATGAGGAAGAGCAAGCTCACCTACATAATCCTGGCAGCCTCGTTCCTCATGTGCGCCGTCGTATTTCTCACTGAAGCGTTCCTGCCCGTCATCCTCGCTACGGGAATCTTCGGCGACGTCTTCGGCGAGCCCGAGCCGCAAAACGGCTTCGTCATGCTGAGAAGCATGTTCTCCACCGGCTTCCATACAGTCATATTGTCGGTGTTCCCGATAATGTTCCTCGCCTTCGACTACTCCACGGGCTACATCAAGAACCTCGTGGGCTACCGCACCGACAAGATGAAGCTTGCCGGAGCGGACCTCCTTCTTGTCGTCGTATACATGCTCGCGGGCTTCATCGTGAATCTCGTTTTCGGAAGCCTGATAATCCTTATTTTCTGCAAAAACGTCATCTGGCAGGACGGGGGGGAATTCCTCCTGTATCTGCTCGTGAACTTCATCGAGAGCGTCTGCTACGCGCAGATAATGCTGTTCATAGCGGACCTTCTCAAAAAGAATATCGGCGCGATGATAATAGACCTCGTCTACGGCTTCCTGAGCGGCGCGATATACGTCATCGTGGACCTCCTCGTCTCCAATCACAGACTGAAGGACAGCTTCGTTACGGAGTCCACGGACTTCGGCTACGGCGTCCATCTCGTCGCGGATACGTCGCAGAAGGGTGAGTTCATGATAGAGAAATACACGATCCTCGGCGGCGCCTCCGCGCTCTCTGCCGAAAGCGCGTACGGAGATTTCCTCCGCTCGGGGCTTATCGCTCTCATCGCCCTCGCGGTATTTTTCTTCCTCGATGTCCTCGCCCTTAAACACAGGGACGCCGCATAAAAGCAGTACCCTCAAAATCAAGCCCTTCGCAGGCCCGGCGCATGCCGTATAACAATGATGGAGGAGACAGACCATGGCATTCAAGAGAGCCCTGTGGCACAGCGGACTGACCTATCAGATGCAGTGCACGACGTGCAGAACGCTCGTCAGATATACCGATTACAGCCTCGATTTCAGACCGTGGTATCCCAACGGCTTCGTCTATTGCCCGAAGTGCAAAACTCCGCTGAGGCATAACGAGCTCTACGCGATAAATCCGGACGGCTCGCCGTATTACCCACAGCCCGTACCCGCTCCCGCCCCGGCTTACACGCCGCCGCAGCAGGAGACGGATACCTCGGTCACGTACAGATTCTGCAATATATGCGGAAACAGATACGTTCTGGGGAAGGACCATTTCTGCTCCGCCTGCGGGAACAAACTCGACTGACGCCGAGCCAGTCAGAGAGCATCTGTTGATTTTGACTGCATCCGGAAATATAAAAAAACCGGACCGCGAAGGAGAAGATATGAGACGCAAGCTTATGGTGGCCGCCGCGATGCTTCTTTTGATGTCGCTCATCCTGCCTGCCTGCGGAGCGGGAAACGTGCCCGCCGCGCCGCTGCCGACTGAGCCCGATCCGACTCCCGCCGCACCTGCGGAGGATGGGATGCTCCCGGTCAATCCCACGTCTGACGGGGTGCTGACGGGCGACCTGCTCGGGTGCGCCGACTTCCTCGGTAAGACCGCGAAAGAGGTCGGGATACCGCAAAGCGTCATCTCGGACGGCGTCATTTCCAGGACTTACGCCGACGGGACCCTGTTCGGAAACGAAGACTATGCCGTCCTCTATTTTGACGACGCAGGCGGCGAGCCGACGGTCGGCAGGATATGGATACACTCCGGGAAAAGCGGATTCGAGACCTGCCGCACGGAGCTCGTGAAGCTCTATGGCGAGCCTCTCGACGAGGGCGAGAATCCCTACGTCGAGGTGGACGGGGGAGCTGTCGTGTGGGCTGATTTCACCGGTGACGGCGTGTCCGTCAGGCTCTCCGCGGCGAGCGAAAGAAACTACGCCGAGATAACGATAAATAAGAAATAACAGCTTTATATACGAAAAAGAAAGGACGTTCAAAATGGCTTTTTGTTCTAATTGCGGAGCCCCCGCGGGAGAGGGCGCAGTCTTCTGCACCAAATGCGGAAACAGACTCGCCGTGATCGCTCCCACCGTCCCGGCTCAGCCCGTTCAGCAGCCTGCTTACCAGCCCGCCCCTCAGCCTGTTCAGCCGCCTGCTCCCGTTTATGCGGGCAAGAATTTCTCCAACGTGACCGTGCGCTACCGCTGCCCGAACGGCGACGTGTTCGACGGCACCGAGCAGCAGACCGCGTGCCCGAAGTGCGGCGCACCGCTTGCAAAGGGCGGATACATACAGATGTACCGCATGGGCAACTATATGGGGTCTGCTGTCGGCATGGGCGTGTACATAGATGACGTTCCCTGCGGTCATATCGCCAATAAGCAGAGCATCAGGATAAGCGTGCCCTTCGGCTCCCACAAGGTCCACGTCACGCACACTACCACCCGCAAGTGCAACGACCCCGTGTTCACCGTGACGCCGCAGGCCCCGTACGTCTGGTGCAAGGCGCACTTCTCCAAGGGCGGCTTCGCCATAGCCGTCGAGCCCGCAAACCCGCAGGATATGCCCGAAGTGTAAATCCGCGAATAAACGGCCCTCTGCACCGATTATCCGGTGCGGAGGGTCTTCATTTTCCAGCCCGCGTCGGTTATAATGATGAACGGAAACACGGACCGAAAGGTAGGGAGCCGCGGATGAGCCGCACGTCGGAGAAACTGCATAGGACCGATATGCTCGAGCGCGCCATATACTCCGTTATATGCAGTCACGACGGGATAAAGGCGAAGGACATCGCCGCCGAGGTGCACTCCGACCGGACTACGGTGAACCGCTACCTCTACACAGCTCCGTTCATGAAGGAGCTCTGTCTGCGCGACGATGATTATCTGTGGCACGGCTTCGTGCGGCAGACACGCCCGCATTACGGACTCGGTGAGTTCTGCGGCTATTACTCGACGGTCGGCGAGTTTCTTGCCCTCGGCGAGGATGAATGGTTTGCGGCGCTGCTTGACGGGTGCCGCAGGGTCGGGCGCAATCTGAACGATACGCGCGGCCTTTTCCACTCCTTCCGCGACTGCCGCGCCGTGATGCTGACGCTCTTCGAGGACCTGCGTGAGGTGCTCCGCCCCGACTGGGAGATAGCCTTCGAGGTGCGCTTCAACAGAGCGAAGTACATACGGATCTACGCCGACGTGCTCGTCATCACGGAGGACAGAGTGTTCTCTCTCGAATTCAAAATGAAGGACACGCCGGACCCGATGGAGATCGTTCAGGCTGCGAAATACACGGAATATCTCGAGGTGCTTTTCGGCCCGCGGTACGACGTCATCCCGGCCCTCGTGCTGACTGCCGCGCACGACGTATACCGCTACGAGCCCCTCGCGGATACCGACGCCGCGATACCCGTCTGCTCGGGCGATATGCTCTTCAATCTCTTTGACGAATACATCGGCTTCCTCCAAAGGTGAGCCGCGTTCATCCCGTCCGCGCGTGCGGACTATGATCATCGCCGGACGGTCCGGCAAAAAAGGAATTGCTTTGATATGAACCTGACAAAGAGGCATTTTTTCACAAGAGACGGCGAGTTTTACCGCGCGCTGTTCCCGATGCTCGTCACGGTCGCGCTGCAGAATCTCGTGACGTACAGCGTGAACATGGCGGACAATATCATGCTCGGAAGCTATGCTCAGGCGAGCCTGAGCGGCGCATCGACGGTCAATCAGATATTCTTCCTCGTCCAGCAGTTCGCCATATCCGTCGGCAATACGCTCGTAGCGATCTCCTCGCAGTACTGGGCGCAGGGGAGGACGGATCCCATCCGCACTCTGACGGGCGTCGCGCTGAAGCTCGGAGCCATCGTCAGCGTCGTGCTCATCGTGGTATGTACCGCCATCCCGGAGCCCGTCCTGCGTATATTCACGGACGATGCCGCCATCATCTCCGAAGGCAAAGCGTATCTGATGCTCGTCGTGTGGTCTTTCCTGCCGTTCGTACTGACGCAGACGCTCATGGCGATGCTGCGCTCGGTGCAGACGGTGCGCATATCGTTCTGGGTGTCAGTCGTGTCCCTCGTCATCAACGTCGGGATAAACTACGTGCTCATCTTCGGAAGACTCGGCTTTCCCGAGATGGGCGTGCGCGGCGCCGCGATAGGAACGCTCATCGCGAGGCTCGCCGAGCTCATCATCGTCTGCGTATACCTTCTCCGTGCGGACAAAAAGGTACGCCTTTTCGGGAAGGGACTCTTCTCACGGAGCCCGGAGCTTCGGCACGACTACATGAAGGTCTATTTTCCCATCATGTGCGCGACGGTGCTGTGGGGCGTTTCCGTGCCTATGCAGACGGCGATACTCGGCCATCTGTCCTCCGACGCCATAGCCGCGAACTCCGTCGCGACGACGTTCTATCAGTACCTGAAGGTCGTCGTAGTCGCGATGTCCTCCGTCTCCGGAGTCATGATAGGGAAGGCCATCGGCGGCGGCAACGCCGAGCGCATCCGCTCGGACGCGCGCACGCTTTCGTGCATAGACGTCGTGATAGGTCTCGTCATGGGCGCGGCGCTCGTTGCCCTGCGCAGGCCCCTGCTGACGCTGTACGACCTCAACGCGGACGCTATGGTGATGGCGGACAAGCTCATCATAATAATGGGCTTCGTCATGGTCGGAATGAGCTATCAGATGCCGGTCAGCTTCGGCATTTTCTCCGGCGGCGGCGACGGTAAATTCACGATGGCGATGAATCTCATCAGCACGTGGCTGATAGTAATGCCGCTCTCTTTCATGTCCGCGTTCTGGTGGAAGCTGCCAGTGGAGTGGGTCGTGCTCATCGTCCAGTCCGACCAGATATTCAAATGTCTGCCCGTATTCATCCATTTCAGAAAGTACGGATGGATGAAGAAACTCACGAGATAGGAGCGGGAAATGACAGTGAAAAGAATGTACGCCGCGCCTCTCGAGGGCGTTACGGGATACGTCTGGCGCGGTGCGCACCGCACCGTTTTCGGCGGTGCCGACCGCTATTATACGCCCTTCATCGCCCCGGACAGAAACTATCATTTCCAGACCAAACAGCTCCGCGAGCTCTCGCAGGGCGAGTCCGATCTCGTCCCGCAGCTCCTTGTGAACCGCGCCGATTACTTTATATGGACGGCTCGCGAGCTCGAAAAAATGGGCTATAAAGAGGTCGATCTGAACCTCGGATGCCCGAGCGGGACGGTCGTAGCCAAGCACAAGGGGAGCGGGATGCTCCGTGATACGGAGGCTCTCGACGCCATTTTGGGAGAGATCTTTGCCGCTCTGCCCGACATGAAGATCTCCGTCAAGACCCGTATAGGTCTGCGCAGCGAGGACGAATGGGAGGCCGTTTCGGAGGTCTTCGCGCGCTATCCGATAAGCGAACTCATCATCCATCCGAGGCTCCAGTGCGAGTTTTACAACGGTGCTGCGAGGCGCGAAATGTTCCTGCGCGAGCTCGGAAAGAGTCCTCTTCCGCTCGTATACAATGGCGATGTCGGGTCGCCGGACGACCCTGCTTTCGGGTGGGATTGCCCGGTGATGGCGGGCCGCGGACTAATTAAAGACCCCGCTCTTTTCCGCAGGGCGCGCGGCGGAGAGAGCGCAAACAGGGAAGAGCTTATCCGTTTTCACGGCCTTCTGACGGAGGGCTACCGCACTTATATGCAGGGCGACGTGCCCCTTCTGCACTGCATGAAGGAGCTCTGGTCATACCTACGATACTCGTTTTCGGACACCGAGGACGCCATGAAACGCATGCACAAGGCGAAGGATATTGCCGAATATTCCGCCGCCGCGGACGCTGTTTTGAAGGGCTGTCCGCTCGCCTCCGAGGAGTAAGACCAATATGAAAAACGTCTTTGAGATACCCCTCGGCGAGGGTCTTCCCGCATGGCCTGCGGCAGGGGAATACCGTGTTGCGTCCGCCAGGAGTGAGACCGGATACCCGGCTTTGCTGTACGTGTCGGACGACGAAAACGCCCCTGATCTCCGCCTGACGCGCCGCCAGAAAGAGGCAGGGGAGACGCTTGAAAGCGCCGGGGAAAAGCTCGCCGGAGAGAAAAAAGTATACTGCAACATGACCTCGCGTATGGGAGCTCCGACCGCGGAGCTGACCTTTTTCGAGGCCTCTGGCGGCGCGGAATACGTCGTCAGTGCGTACGTATTCGAGGGTGAAAACGAGCTCGTGACGCTCTCGGAGCTGCGGAAAACGACCCGCGTCCCGCTTGTCGGAACGGGCCTCACCATGTGCCTGATGAACGGATTTTCCGCCTCCGAAAACCGCGCGGGCCTGTTTCCGGAGGAGCTCGTTTACACGTACGGCGACCCTTTTCTGCCGACCGTACGCATCCGCCGCTTTGCGAAAACGGACTTTCCGGAGACCTCCTACGACCCGGCGCTGACACCGAAAACGACGCGCGGGGAGTTCGCGGAGCTCGCCCGCGGAGGGTGGGAGAGGGAGGATATCGTCGCCCTCTATATGCGTGAGCACGACCTTTCAAGGCATGAAGTATTCCGCCGCAACGGCCTTGACGCCGCCTTCGTCGGCTTCACCGAGGAGGGTGTTTTCACCGTCCGCGCCTACCTCGCGCTCGGCGAAAGCTACGTCGGGATATGCGCCGAGAACGACGCGCCTCGCTTCCGCCACGTCATCAGCGCACTCATAGACAGCGTACGGAAGGGGTAGCCTGCGCTCCTTCGCAGCCGTAAGATCGAAGTGAAAGACCCGCGCTCCGGGAGTCCGCCGAGACCTCCCGGAGCATCTTTTTTGCCCCTGCGAGCTACTCCTCGGAACAAAGCCGAGCCCCTTTTCGTCAAGTATATGTAGGCCTGTATCCGACTTTTTTCGCTGTAACCTTTATGTTATGCTTCGTCGGCAGGTAAGTGCCGTTCCCGTACGGTACTTCCGAAATTGGCAGGAAAAAGCAAAAAAAGGCTGACAAAAAGTTGCAGAATGAGTATTAAAACAGTTACGAAAAAATGACAAAAAAGATTGAATTATACATATTGATATGCTATAATCCAAGGATACTATGAGATACTGTCTAATAGTATCCTGTGGAAAAGTTATCCACAATTGTTGATAACGCAAAACCATTCTATCCGCAGAGAATAGGAGTGTAGAGTATGAACAAGAACCTGAAAAGGGTCGTCGCGCTGCTGCTGATGCTGCTGATGCTGTTCAGCTGCGTGCCCGCAGGCGCCGTCGGAAACGATGCCGAAGCGCCGACAGAAGACCCCGGAACGACGCTCACCCCCGACGGTGACGGCACCCGTGAAGCTCCCCCCGAGGGGAACGACGACGGGAACGTACCCGACGGCGGATCTGACGGGACAGGCGATCTTCCACTCGAAGATGACCCTGTCGGCGGAGCTGCGCCCGAAGGAGGCCTGTTTGGCGGTCTTCTCGGCAACGGTCTTGAGCCGATAAACCCCGACCCCAATGGCGGAACGAGCGGCGCGACCGGTCTGACTCCGGAGCAGATCACCGCTGCCATCAGGGCTCAGTATAACGAAGCCTACTTCAACGCAAACCCGCTCGTCGAGCTCACCACGGAGCGCGCGTTTGCCGAAGGAGAGGACCACAACGCTCCCATCCATGCTGGTGACGTGATCGTTTATGAGATCAAGCTTCACTGGATGGTCACGCCTCTGTGGTACGACGGTTACGATACCGGCCGACCGGTATTCGACTCTTACGATGACAACACCGTCATCGTGACCCTGCCCGACGAGCTCATGCTCGTCAGCGCGAGTAACGACCGTACCTTCACCTCCGCGCCGAGCAGCAGGACGGGATTCACCGACTACACGTTCGCCATCGAGGACATTCCTGCGTCTGACCGTGACGTCACGCAGACCTTCCAGATAAACGTCTACATAAAGGGCAACGGTACCGACTACGCGATAGCGGAGTACGATGACGTGCTCGACAATGCCGTCAGCTTCGAGACCTCGTTCACCACGCTGAACAAGGCTTACGACGAAGGCAGCCCCGACCGCATCCTCGATACGTTCACCATCGACACCATTAAGGACCTCGACAGCTTCGAGACCGTGTCCGACGATGAGTGGGCCGTCCAGAAGACGGTCAGCAGCGTCAGCGCCGCCCGCAACGCTGGTGGCGTCGGCGGCACCGCCACCGTGACCTACATCGTCAAGGTCGGTCTCACGCAGGACGGAACGACCCTGCTCCCTGCCAACAACGCCAAGTATACCGCGACCGGCCGTGACGCGATCGAGTCCATCGCTCTTACCGACACTCTCACCGCCAACATCACGGACGTGACGCTTGCCGCGACCGGAGCCGCGCTCACCGCGACCTCCGTCACCATCCGTAAGGGAAGCGGCTCCGCGGTGACCTTCGCCAGCGGTGACGCCATCACTCTCGAGGGTGACCTCGCGCTCAACACCGCAAGAGTCGACGGCAACCACGACCACGACACCACGGACACCGAGGACACCGACGTCCCCGTGTACACCGAGTACACCGTCACCGCCGTGTATGAGATCGGCGATGATAACATAGACGATTTCTGGAACGCGACGACCTACGCGAAGTTTGCCAACACCGCGAAGCTCGACTACAAGCTCGCCGACAAGGACGCTGCTGATTCGACCGCGAGTGCCAATACCTCCGTCAAGCTTCCGGTCAGGGATCCCTCCAGCATCACGATCCGGAAAAAACTCATCAACTACCTCGGCACCAACGTCGACTACGTTGAGAGCAACACCACCGATTTCTACGGACCCATCTCCTACACCATCTCTGCTGCGGATCCTTTCAATATATATTCCAAGAACGGCAGCACCTATACTGCCATCGGCGATGCTGCGACCTCTCATACGGTCAATGCCAATACGCCGTATTACGTTAAGGCCGGCATCACCTACACCGTCACCGAGAACCTGACGGCAGCCCAGCAGACCAACATGGTGCTCGCCACCGGAGCCTCGCCCATCACCGCGCAGGAGAACGTCGACCACACCGCGACGATCACCAACCGTGAGCTCAAGGGTGAGATCCGGGTCAGCAAGCTGACCGACCGCGGCACGCCTCTCGCCGGAGCGACCTTCGAGCTTTGGCTCGGCAGCACCCTCATCGGTACCCAGACGACCGGCGCCACCGGCAGCCTCACCTTCCCGAAGCTCGCATACGGCACCTACACTCTCAAAGAGACCGCGACCACCGATAACTACGCGATCGCCGAAGCCGCCGCGACCGGCATCTCGCTGACCATCAGCGACTCCGATTACATCATCGAAGCGACGGAAGCCAACGGCACGGTCATCACCAACACGAAGAAGTACGCGAACGTCACGCTGAACAAGAAGCTCGGTACGACCACCGCCTCCTACGGCGCGCCTGACTCCGCGTTCATCTCCGCCGCGAAATTCACTCTTATGAGAAAGATCGACGGCGGTGACTGGTCCGTCGCCGTTGACCGCAACGACATCTCCCTTGAAAACCTCACTCTCAGCAGCGCCGGCAGCCTCAGCTACGTTGTCGATGCGTTTGACGCCTCCACCAACGTCTACACCTACAAGTGGGTCGAGACCATGCCCGCTGACTGCTACGACCCGGCTCACCCCGATAACACCTCCGGCATCATGGAGTCCCCGGAGTTCACCCTCGTCGATATGATCGACGGAACGCCGCACGCTAAGCTCGACGGCAACGTGACCGAGATGAAAAACCGCAGGAAGGTCACCGTCAACGTCACCAAGAACTTCAAGAACGTGACTGCCAACGGCACGACGTTCTCTCTCACCAACGACACCACCAAGTCCGTCAACGTCACCCTCTACTACAAGGACGGCGATACGATGGTCCCGGTCGGCAGCTACAAGACCGTTCAGGGCGGCAGCACCGCCACCTGGAGCGATCTGATACTCTACCGCGTCACCGATTCCACGACCGGTGCCGAGTCTGCTATCCAGTACTACGTCGCCGAAGATGACATCACCGACTATAAGCTCGATGCTTCCGGCTTTACGTCTGCCAACAAGGTGACCGTTGGAAACAAGACCTACTACAAGGCCACCTATTCCAACAGCGTCATGAACGTAACGCTGAACAACGTCCAGCAGTACGTCCCCGTCGTCATCTTGAAGCGCAACTACTACGACCAGAGCACCTTCGTCCCCGGCGCGAAGGTCACCGTGTATGAAGGCACCGACGACACCGGCTCCATCGCGACCGACGCAGTGTCCGGCAGCCCCATAAACAACATCGAGATCACCTCTGCTGCGGGCCTCGTCGTCTACCTCAAGCCCGGCCAGAGCTACTTCGTCAAAGAGACCACCTGCCCGACCGGCTACGTCATAGACGAAAACTCCGTGTCGAAGGCCCTCAATCTCACCAATACCGTCGTCAAGACCGGCACGAACGGCATCCCCAAGCAGACCCACACCATTTACAACAAGCAAAACCCCCAGATCCACATCGACAAGGTCGACAGCAAGACGAGCACCACGCATCTGACTACTGCCCAGTACACGATTTACACGAAGAATGCCTCCGGCTACTTCGAGGTCGTCAACGGCTCGAACGGTCAGCCTCTTGTTATCACCTCCAACAACAGCGGCACGGAGAGACTTCCCGCCGGCACCTATTACGCCGCCGAGACCGTGACGCCTGACGGATACATCGATCCCAACCTCGTCCCCGAGGAGTACACCTCCAAGTATCCCAACGTCTACGAAGAGGGTACGACCACGACCGGACAGCACTACACCTTCGCGAAGATGGAAGTCGCGATCGGCGCAACTTCCGACGTCAAGACGTTCACCTTCAATAACATCAAGAACAGCGGCACCATCAAGGTCTACAAGCACATTGACGGCGCTGCGACCACCGTGGCCGGCTTCGAAGCCGTCGCGACCAACGCCGCCGACTCCACCAAGGTCTACAAAGCCAATACCACTTCCTCCGGCTATGCCGTGATAAAGGACGTTCCCGTCTATGACGCGAGCGGCAAAAAGATCACCTATACCATCACCGAGGGTGAGATGCCCGCGAACCTCGCCGCCGTCTATTATCAGATAGACGCGGATTACAGCCAGACCACCCAGCTCGAGCCCGGCAACGCGACCGTTGAAAAGGACACCTCCGGCGCCACCCTCATCATGGACAACGGCAAGTACACGAGCGTTACTGCCAAGAAGGTGTTCTACCACACCTATGAGTATCCGTTTACGCATGCGACCTTCCGCGTCGTGAACGGTGACAACTCCGTCGCGAAGATCCCCTTCGGCCTCTTCGAGCTTGACGAGACGACCAATACCTATAAGAGGGTCGCTCAGGTCAACTCGAACGGCGCGGATGATATCATCTTCACGCAGAAGCTCCGCAACGACCGCGAATACGTCATCGTCGAGCTTGCCGCTTCCACGGCTGATGCCCTGAAGTACATGAAGCCGTATAAGGGCGACACCCGCTGCGAGTATCTCGGCACCGATGTCGAATCCTTCGATGCTGACGATCTTTCGGATTACAACTATCTGACCATCGAGAAGCCCGCAGCCGGAACTACCCGCGACGCGAGCCTCGATATCCGCGACGACGATCCGAACAAGAACCTCGTCAACCGCGACGAGTGGGTCCAGTTCGATATCACCAAGTATCTCGATGAAGATACGTATGATGGATCGCCGATCGATTTCGATGAGGATCCTATTACCTACGAACGCATCAACAAGCCCTATAACAACGCCGTCTATTATCTCTACCGCAGAGAACTGACCGACGATGAGATAAACGGCACCGCGCCCATCAGCTTCGTTGAACCCGCAACGGATCAAGTTGCGGACTGGGAGCTGCTCCAGAAGCTTACCACCGGCAGCGCGCTCGACGGCAGCAACAATCCCATCCCCGGTAACTTCCGCTCCGAGGTCGACCAGCGTGCCGGCAGGAACGTCGTCTACATGCTCATGGAAAAGAGCTCGGGTCCGAACGGCGGTATCGTCACTCCCGACTTCAAGTACACGCTCTATTACTGCGATGAGTTCGGTTCGACTCCGCCCGTCACCGTTACCATTACTCCGCAGACCGGCGATGACGCCGACGGCATCACCAGATACAGAACGAACTCCTTCCATCTTAATGAGGTCAAGAATGATGACCTCCTCAACGGCAAGCCGAACGGCGGCGGCGGACTGAAGGTCCTTATGTCCACGCTCCGCATTGCCAAGTGGGCCGACGAGACCGGCGGCGGCGCGACGACGTTCCAGCCCCTGCCCAACGTCCGCTTCGCCGTCAGACTGGATGATACTGCGCAGACCAAGCTCGAGGAACTCACCGTCACCATGAACACCATGGATACGGATGAGGACAATCCCGGCGCCGCCGTCGCGCAGAGCGCCCCGTATCGCCTCTATAAGGATGACAACGAGAACTGGAGGCTCAGGAACTACGTCGAGAACAAGACGCTGAAGCTCGACGGCGAGGGCGGCCTCGGCATCGACGTCAAGCAGCTGAATCCCGACACTGCAGCGTCTGACGGCTACGTTGTCTGGGGCGTTCCCGTCACGATAACCGAGATAAATGACGAACACTTCCCCGAAGGCTTTGCGCCCGCCGCGGAGGTCTATCACACCTATCTGATATTCATCGACGAAGTGACCCCGGTCACCGGCGCCATCTGGATATCCGAGGTCAACAGCGATGCGTATTTCGTCCCTGACTTCGAAGGGACCGAGCCCATCGCCGACAGCACCTCCGCTCCGTGGTACGCCTCCTTCGAGCTCTACGGAACGAACATTACGGGCCATACCACCGCTGCTAATCCTCTTGAAGACACTGCCGGCGACGGCACCGCTCCCGCCCGTATCGTGAACTATCCCGCGGGCGCGACGAAGGTCACCATCGAGAAGTACGGCTATACTCCCACCGCAGAAACGAAAGGGAAGGACAGCAACGCGCTCAACGGAATACTCACCGGCTCCCGCGTGCCTCTTGGCGGAGTGACGATGTCCATCCAGAAGAAGGTCGATGGAACGTTCGTTAATTGGGACTGGGCCAACGACCAGACCGCTGCTACCGCCGCTGCCGCCAGATTTACCACCGAAGCTGACGGTAAATTCACCTTTACAGCGGGCCTCTCCTCCGGTACCTACCGCGTCTATGAGGTGAGCCTCGGGGATGCCAACTCCGCGTATGAGAACGCTTATCCGTCTGCCGCCATGGGTCGTGTATTCGAAGTCAGACCCGGCAGCCCGCAGTACTTCACCATGTACAACCCGACCAAGGTCGGCCTGAATCTGATGAAGACTGACCTCGATGGCAACCCGCTCGCCGGCGCGAAGTTCAAGCTGACTGCCAAGTCCGTGTATAATGGCAGCACTCCGCTGACGGACTATAACATGACCTCCGGTGCCTCCGCTGCTGACGGCTCCGTGTCCTTCACGGGCATCACGAGCGGCGTCTATCAGCTCTCCGAGCCCACCAACCCGTCCGGATACTCCAGCGCATATTTTGCCAAGTATGCCTCCGCTTCCAACAACGCGACCCTTAAGGCTCTTGCAAGCTCTTCCGGCACCGCGATAGGCTATACCTACGGCCGCAATACTGACGATACCGATACCGTCATCACCGACATCAATCTCACCGAAGCGACCGAAGGTCTGACCGTCAAGGATCCCGAACTCGGCAGATTCACATTCAAGAAGGTCAGTGCCGAGGCCGATGCCGAGACCGGCGAAAAAGCTCCTCTTCAGGGCGCGCAGTTCAAGATCTACTATAAGGCTTTCTCCGCTTGGTCCGGAACGAATAATATTACGGCAAATCCGTTCGTCACGTCGACCGGATGGACCGATAAGGGCACGCAGAGCACTGGTGCCGACGGTACCTTTACCTTCACCACCGGCGGCGTCACCCCGGGCATCTATGCCGTCAAGGAAACTGCTGCTCCTGCCGGCTATGACATCGTAAATCCCGATAAAGTTTGGTATGTCGTCGTAAAGGGCGGCCTTGACCAGACCGTGACCGTCGCCGAAGCACTCTCCGCAAACAGCGAGGTCGTTGATTCGGAGACTGGCACCATCGTCGTCGAGAACGTGCCCAAGGTGCCCGTTTACGCGACCAAGACTCTCACCGCCGGCGAACTGACCGAGAATATCCCGAATAAATCGTTCACGCTGAAAATCTATGAGGCCGCGTCCGGCGGCACTGCCCTCGGTACCGCCACCGTGACCAATGCCGGCCTCAACAAGGGCACTGCCGTGCAGTTCATGAACGGCTCTGACCCCGTGCTCCTCAGCAAGGGCAAGACCTATTACGTCGAAGAGACTGCCGTCACCGGCTACGAATTTGAGAAGGTCGAGTATACCAATGCGACCGCTCAAAGCAGCACCGGTACCCGCCGTCCCTTCACCGTCAGCGCGACCGTTGCCTCCGCCGATGGCGTTACCATCGACGTGACCAATAAGTACCTGCACGGTGTCATCACGTTCAGAAAGGAAGACCTGCAGGATCAGACCCCGCTCGACGGAGCCGTGTTCAAGGTCTACCCCGTCAGCGCCGCGGGAGTGGTTTCCTCCACGTCCATAGCGACCACGACCGCTCTTGGAAACGGTCTCTATAAGGCGGAGTTCACGCTCAAATCCTCCGCCGCGACCACTTACGCCTTCAAGGAGACCACGACGCCCGAGGGCTATCTGCCCGCCAACGGTGTCGTGCTCGAGGTCGAGCTGAGTGCCGCGAACAACGTTGTCGATCTCAGCACCTCCACCACGGACGGCGAGTTCGTCACCAACAACAAGGGCTGGACGCTCTCCGTCGAGAAGTATGACAACCTCCACGACGCCGAGCCGCAGCTCGCCGGCAACGGAGACGCGACCTTCACTCTGTATCATTATAATATTGAGACCTCTGCCTGGGAGGATGCGGGCGATAAGAGTATCGCTTCCGGCAAAGTCGAATGGCTCCTCCTGCCCGGTGAAAAGTACGCCTTCCGCGAGAGCGATCATGCCGCGAGCTTCATCGACCTTGAAGGCTACTTCAACGCTTCCGACGCTGCCGTAACGACCCAGAGCATCACCGTCGGCAGCAACACCTACGACTGCGTAGTCATCGATGAGCTTACCTCCAACCTGACCTTCAAGACCTACAACGTCCCCGCGCTGCAGGTCAAGATAGTCAAGCATGATATCGGCGGCAGCACCGGCGTCGTGCCCTATGCCGCGTATAAGATCTACGACCTCGGCGATACCGCTCTGCCCGCTGACCGCGATCAGGCCATCGCCATGATCGGCACGCTTACCGACGATCAGATCGTTGCGGAAGGCCAGACCGGCTCCGCTACCGCCAACCGTGACGCCTCTACGTCCTGGGCCTTCTGGACCGGACGCGACCCGAGACACAACTACGTCGTCGTCGAGACCAGAGTCGGCAAGATAGGCACCGGCGGCTCCGTAGATTACGATACCCTGAACAAGGATAACGCGAAGGTCGTCTGGTACACCGCCATCCCGTCCATCTCCGGCCCGAATGCCGACGCGGACAACGAATTCCACCTCTATAACGTATACAGCAAGCCCACCGCGTCCCTCGCGAAGAACTACGTCAACAACACGACCGCAGGTATCCGCTCGACCGCTGACGCCGCCGATACCGATAACGCCATCTACGGCGGAAAGGTCGCGTCCCTGCTGACCGGCGACCGCAACGTGGTCTTCACGGTCACCCCGACCGTCTCCGCGGCCAACCAGATGCTCAACAGCTTCTCCGTTGCCGATACCGGACTGGTCTTCAAGCACGGCTCCGCCTCCGGCGACTACACGACTTACCGTATCACCTCTATCACGGTAGGCCAGGCGAGCCATAACGTCGACGGCGTCTTCGCCTCCTCCGTTGCGGACGGGACGATCTCCGCCCTCGTCACCTGGATGGATGCCGCCGGAAATACCGAGACCTTCGAGATTCAGGATATCAGCTCCGCTGCATGGACCGGCTCTCCGTCCTCCACGTTCAGCGCCGTGTCCTTCACCGTTGACTATTATTCCAAGGGTGTCCGTACGGCTACTGAAAATGCCTTTGACCTCGGCACCAACTTCACCGCGGGAGCCATCACCGTCAATGCCGCCGTCAAGTGCAACGTCGGCACCAAGGCTGATCCTGCGACCGAGATCGACAAGATCAGAAACAATGCTTCGCTCAAACTCACCTACACCAAGTGGGATTCCTACGGCGCTTCCACGCCCGATACGATCACCAAGACTGCCTATAAAGAGATAAGCGTCGAGTCCGTCAAGTATCCCACCGTCAGCATCGAAAAGAGCGTCAACCTTCTTGAAACGACCGTCGGCAGCACTGTCACTTACACCATCATCGCTACCAACACGAGCGAGACCGAGAGCTTCTACAATCCCATCATCGTCGATATGCTTCCGCCCGCGTTCGAGCTTTCCGGAGCGATACCCGCGACCGTGACGACGACCGACGGCCTGACGACCTTCGACACGACCGTCCGCCGCTATATCGGACCGTCCACGATCGGCGCAGTCGGTGAACCCGAGAACGCAGTCCTCATCGAACTGAAAAACAGCACCGGAAGCGAATTGAAGCCCGGTCAGTCCGTTGTGATCACGCTTCAGGCCAAGATAGGCAGCGCCGCCGTCCTGTATGGCACCTCCGCGACGAACTATTCGTTCCTGTCCTCCGGCAAGAACGGCTTCTTCACGACCGACAACCCCAACGGCTACTCCTTCGTCAAATCCAATACCGGCTCCGACAGATTCTACGGTGATCTTGCCGCTGAGTCCGACGCGATCGATCCGAACGGCGTCGATACCGCGAAGGACCGCGAGGCCTCGCTCCACAGCGGCTTCGGCGGCTATGCCGGTGACGGCTATGCGTGGACCGGCGATGCTGCGACGATAACCGTCAACGCCGAGAACGCGACCAAGCCCGAAAAGTGGATCTGGGGCGATCAGGACAGCGGCTTTGAAAACGCCGACGGCTTCTTCGCCAGAGCTTCGAGAAACACGACTGAAGAAAGCACGACCGGCTGGATCAGGTACCGCCTCGGCGTCCTGAACGGCACTAACGGCAGCGCGGGCAACAAGAAGGGCTGGGCCATAGGCGACGTTCTTCCGCAGGTCGGCGATGGCAGCCGCCAGAGCCAGTGGCGCGTCGTATTCGGTGAGATCGAGTCCGTCCTCTTCAACAACGTGCTTCTCACCGGCGGCAGCAATTATGACCTCTATTACTACGTCGGCGAAGACGATCCCACCGCTGCGGTGAATGCCGCCATCGCGGGCAAGAAGGGCGTTTCCGGCGGCTATGAGTACAGCAGCTGGACTCCCGCAAGCTGCCCGGACGGCTGGGTCTCTGCCGTAGGCTACGGCACCGACTATGACAGCAGATATGCGATCAAGGCCTTCCTGATCGTCTTCGATCCGGAGCTCGGTCTGCCCGAGAAGGAAAACATCTACGTCGTTTACAAGACCTACACCGACGTTTACGAGACTCCCACCGAGGATACCGCGTTCGATAATACCGCTTACAAGAACAACGCCAACAACTTCATCTCCAACTACTATAACAGCGATTTCGGACCGAGCATGAGCAACAGCGTCTACGCCGTCATGGTCCCCGGAAACATTGAAGTCGGCGGCGACGTCTGGATCGACATCGACTGGGATTCCAACTGGACCGCGAGCGGCCTTGCCGATGGCAAGCAGAGGGCGTCCAATGCCTATTCTGCGGAATTCTTCAAGAGCTATGCCATCGTCAACCGTCTCCTGGGCGGCATCTCCTTCGACGTTGTCGATAACCGTGTAAACGCGGTCAGCAACCCGTCCCTCGTTGAAGGAACCAACGACAGCTACGGCGAGAGCCTGCTGCATTTCGCGTTCTCCCCGATGAGCACCGCGGCCACGAACGGCCTGGCGCTCTACTCCGGCGAGAATCTGCTCATCACCGGCCTCAAGGGCAACGACCCGAGCAACTATACCATTACCGCGGCGCTTGCCGATACCGTGCCTCTCGATATCATCAAGCTTACCAAGAGGGGAAGCACCTCCTATCTCTCCGATAATCCCGCTACGGATCTCGGCTCGAGCAAGCTTCACTCTCTCGACAGCAACTTTATCGAGGACTCCACCTATCCCGGCAACTTCTACACCCGCGCCTTCTACCTGCCCTCTGCCGAGATCATCGACAACAGTAAGGACATCGGCTTCCGCATGGAGCGCGACCTCGTCATCACGAAGACTGCCGCCGACGATCCCAATCTCGCGATCCCCGGCGCGAAGTTCTCCCTCTACGGCCCGTTTGACTATGGCAAGGCTGCGAGCGCCACGAGCCTCGGCAGCGCCCTCAAGTTCAAACTCGTGGACGGCAAGTACATTTATGATCCCGCCGGAACCGTGACCGAGCTCGTCACCGACTCTGATGGCAAGATCCAGATCATCGGTCTCAACTGGTGGAAGGAATACGTCGTCAAGGAGACCGCGGCTGCTGCCGGATACTCCCTTGACGGTGCTGCCGCGACCGGCGGAACCGTGAGCAACATCTCCGTCAGGTCCGCTGACAATCACGAGTGGGTACTCGGACTTCCGAAGACCGACAAGCTCGACAGACAGGAGTCTATGGCGGTCACGAACGTCCGCAAGGTCGTCACTCACTTCGGGATCACCAAGGAGATCGCCGGTGAGGGCACCAACGCAAGGGACCTCGCGGCAGGCGAATTCACCTTCGATCTGTATAAGGACGGCACCCTCGTTGAGAGCAAGAGCAACGCCGCCGACGGAAGCGTGACCTTCTCCGATGTCACCTTCACGACCACCGGCACGACCTATTACACCATCAAGGAACAGATCCCCGAGGACTCCGCGAAGATCCCCGGCGTCACTTACAGCACCAAGACCATCACCGTCAAGGTCGACGTCGCTTGGACTGGTACCGCGATGACCGCGACCGTGACCTATCTCGACGGCGACACGGAGCTCTCTCCCGCGAAGATCATCAACACCTACGAGCCTGAGCCTACCGACGTTACCTTCGGCGTTCAGAAGTCCGTGACCGGAAACGTCAGACCCAATTCCAACAAGGCCTTCGCGTTCGAGCTTTCGACCACCAACGGTGCGCCGATGCCCGCCGGAGCGACCGATGGCAAGATTTCCAAGACCATCAATGACAGCGCCAGCGTCATCGGTGTTATCGGAACGAACACCTTCGGCGAGATCGAGTTTGCCGAACCCGGAGAGTACCTCTATCAGATCAAGGAGACCACGACGAGCGGCAACGGCTTCATCTGCGACACCAAGATATATGATATCAAGGTCGTAGTGGCCGACGGCACGGACGCGAAGCTCACCGCTTCCGTCTACAAGAAGCTCTCCACCGAGACTTCCTATCCCGCTACTGCCGTGAGCGATACCACGGCTCCTTATGAGTTCACCAACAGCTATGTCCCGACCCCGACTGACATCGGCATCAGTGCCGCGAAGATCATCAGCGGCGATACGCCCGACGACAAGCCCTTCGTCTTCAACCTCACCACGACCGGCCCGACGCCCGTCCTCGAGGGAGTTGAGAACGTTCAGGTCGTCACCACCGGCGCCGAGGTCAAGACCTTCGGTATCATCACCTTCACCGAAGCCGGCACCTATACCTATACTATTAAGGAAGCGAAGCAGAACGGCGTCGACTACAGCGGCTACACCTTTGATGAGACCGACCATGTCGTCACCATCGTCGTGACCGACACTAACGGCGTCCTCAGCTGCACGGCCACCGTCGACAGCGCCTCGTTCACCTCCGCGGCCTTCGCTGCCGCCCAGGCAGCCTACGACGCAGAGACCGACGCTGCTGCGAAGGAAGCCCTTGCCGCCGCCATTGCTGCGGCCACCCCGACCGTAACCATAACCAACACCTACGCCGTTGGCTCCATTACGATGCCCGTGAAGGTCGCCAAGACCGTCACTGCCGACCCGAAGCCCGAGGGAACCAATAAGAAGAACTTCGTATTCACCCTCGCCGCCGATGCCTCCAACCCGGACGGTGCGGTTCTCGGCACGACTAACACCGTGACCATGCACGAGGGGACCGCGTCCTTCTCTGACATCACCTTCACGAAGCCCGGCACCTATAAGTTCACCGTGACCGAGGCCAAGGAGAATACTTCCGACGCCTACGCCGGCTACACCTTCGACTCCGCGCCCGTCAAGACGCTTACTGTCGTCGTTGCCGACATCGGCGGCGCTCTGACCTGGTCCGTGACCGGTACCGACTACACCTCCGCCGCTTACGAGACCGCGAAGGCTGCCTACGATGCCGCCGACGAGACAGGCAAGGAAGCCGCTCTTGCGGCCCTCACGGCTGTGACCCCGAACGAGAAGTTCACCAACATCTACGGTGCTGAAGTCGTCAAGATGCCTCTCGACGTCGAGAAGATCATCGACGCCGACCCGAAGCCGACCGGCGATAACAAGAAGGACTTCGTGTTCACCCTCACCGCCACCACCAACCCGAACGGCGGCGCGACGCTCGGCTCCACCACCACCGCGACCATGCATGAGGGTACCGCCCACTTCAGCGACATCACCTTCAAGGCTCCCGGCACTTATGTCTTCACCGTGACCGAAAGCATGAAGACCGGCGTCGACTACTCCGGTTATACCCCCGACACCACGCTTGCCAAGACCGTGACCGTTGAGGTCACCGACATTGGCGGCAAGCTGACCTGGAAGGCGACCGTTGGCTCGACCGATTATCTCTCTACCACGACCCCGGCCGTCACCCCGACCGTCAGCTTCACCAACCAGTATGATGTCGATCCCATCACCATGCCGCTGACCGTCACCAAGGTCATCGACGCCGATCCGAAGCCTGCGGGCGACAATATCAAGGACTTCGTATTCACCCTTGCCGCCGATTCCGAGAATCCGGACGGCGCGACCCTCGGCACTACCACCACCGTGACCATG
>JAZQQE010000103.1:0-13846 GCA_045628845.1 Oscillospiraceae bacterium | reverse complement strand
GCAAGGCCTCTCGTTCCGGAGCCGCGGCAGAGATTCATAATGATAGTTTCAAGAAGATCGTCCGCGTTATGAGCGGTCGCGATCCTGTCTGCTCCAAGCTCGTCCGCCGCCTTTTCAAGAAAAGCGTAGCGCATATCCCGCGCAGCTTCCTCAACGGAGAGCCTGCTTTCCGACGCATACGCGCCGACGTCGCCCGAGCCGCAGACAAATTCTATACCGTGATCTTCACACCACGTGCGGACGAATGTTTCATCTCTGTCGCTCTCCGCTCCGCGGAGTTTATGATTATAGTGCGCGGCACATACGGGGATACCAAGAGTCGCGGCATAGCCTCCGATAAAATGCAGAAGGCACATCGAATCTGAGCCGCCCGATACGGCGCACAGAATTTTTTTCGCGCCGCGCAGCATGCCGCTTTTTTCGATAAGCGTGCGGGCTGACGGCAGACCATGATCGCGGCTCAATACTCGCCGTCCTCATCGTGACTCGTGTCCAGAGCCTGGAAGCGGGTGAACTCGGGCTCCCAAAGGAGCTTGACGGTATCGAGACTGCCGTGTCTGTTCTTCATTATTATGCATTCGGCCGTGTTGTGGGACTCGGCCTCTCTGTTGAAGTAATCCTCTCTGTAAAGTCCGAGGACGATATCGGCGTCCTGCTCAAGAGAGCCGGACTCACGTAGGTCGGAGAGCACGGGGCGCTTCTCTGTACGCTGTGCGCTCGCACGGGAGAGCTGGCAACAGCAGATGACGGGCACGTTGAGCTCTTTAGCCATAATTTTCAGCATTCTCGACATCTCACTGACGGCCTGCTGTCTGCTCTCGGAGGTATTTCCGGCAGCGGAGCTCATGAGCTGAAGGTAGTCTATAACGACGAGGCCGAGATTCTGAACTCGCCTGCACTCGGCGTTGATATCGGCGACGGTCAGCATGGAATTATCGTCGATGAGGATTCCGGTCTTGCTGAGAAGCGCTGCGGCGTGCGCGATGCGCTTCCATTCCTCGTCGTTGAGTCTGCCGGTAAGGAGCTTCTTGCTGTTTACCGATGCGAGCGAGGAAATAAGCCTCGAAACGAGCTGTTCCTTGGACATTTCAAGAGAGAATATTGCTATCGAAGTGTCGGACTTCTGCGCAACATTGACCGCGATATTCAATGCAAAGCTCGTCTTTCCCATGCCGGGACGGGATGCGAGCAGGATAAGATCCGATTTATTGAGACCCGTCAGGATGTCGTCAAGGTCCGGAATACCGGTCGGGAGTCCCGGAATGACGCCTCCGTTTGCTGCGAGCTCACCGAGCCTTTTCCATACCTCACCCGCGATGGTCTGTGCGGGCTCGAGTCCGCCGGAACTGCGCCCCTGCCTGATGTTGTATATCTCGCGCTCGGCTATCTCGAGGACCTCGCCCGAATCGCCCGTACCGTCTCCGACGAGCGTCGTGATATGGGCAGCCGCCTCGCCAATGCTTCGCAGTATAGCCTTGTCCTTTACGATGTCGGCATAGCGGAGTACGTTCGCGGCGGTAGGCGTGATGTTCATAAGCTCCATCAGGTAGCTGCGCGATACGTCTTCCCTGTAAACGCCGTGCTGACGCATTCCTTCGAGCACGGTGACGGGGTCGATGGTCTGCGAATAATTGAACATCGTTGAGATGACGTCGAATATCTCGCGGTTCTGCACGATGTAGAAGTCATCTCCGCGCAGACGCACCATGACCTCCGGCACACACCGGCTATCGATCAGCATCGAGCCGATAACGGCCTGCTCGGCCTCGGCACTGTATGGGACTTGTCTGGAAAGAAGCTCTTCCATAACCTTTTATCCCTTCAACTACGAGTTATCCCTCGACTACGAGGAGTTTGATCTTTCCGCTAATCTCGTGACCGAGCTTGCATTTGAGTTCGAACGTTCCGAAAGTCTTTATCGGGTCTGCCATGACTATCTTGTTTTTCTCTATCTCGATGCCGTGCTGTTCAAGGAGCGCATCTGCGACTTCCTTGTTAGTGACGGCTCCGTAGAGCTTGCCTGCGCTTCCGGCCTTGGCCTTGAGGGTAACGGTGACCTCCTCCAGCTTTGCAGCGGCTTCGCGGGCCTGAGCCTTTTCCTTTTCTATCTGAGCAGCTTTAGCTTTTTCCTTGAGCTTCAGCGCGTTAAGATTGTCGGCGGTCGCCTGCATGGCAAGATTTCTCGGAAGCAGATAGTTTCTCGCGTATCCGTCGGACACTTCAAGAAGCTCTCCTTTTTTGCCCTGACCTCTGACGTCCTGTGTAAGTATGACTTTCATTTCAGTTACCTCCGTTTGGTGAAGTCTTTTCAAGATGTTTGTCGAGTGCGGCGAGGAGCTCTCTCAGAACGGTCTCCATATTTTTGTTCCTGATCTGTGCTCCGGCCATGCTCTTGTTGCCTCCGCCGCCGAGTTCCTCGAGTATGACCTGAACGTTCACGTCGTTTATGCTTCGGGCGGAGATATTGATAATGTCGTTTTCAAGATAAATAACGAACGAGACCTCTATACCGTTTATTGAAAGAAGCTCGTCAGCAGCCTGCGCGGCGATCGTCCTGTCCTCCTGGGAATTGAGCACGCATATCGCGACGAATTCCTTGTATATCTTCGCGGACTGGATGATGCGGTATTTCGCGAGCGTGTTCGGGAGGTCGTTCTGAAAGAGCTTTTTGACCTCGATCGTGTCGGAGCCCGACCTGCGGAGAAAGGCGGCCGCCTCGAAGGTACGGCTGCCTGTACCCAAGGAGAAGTTCTTCGTATCGAGAACTATGCCGGCCATTATCGCCTCCGCCTCCTGCTTGAGAAGGTCGGAGGGCTCGGCAAGATACTGCAGGAGCTCGGAGATGAGCTCGCACGTGCTTGAAGCGAAAGGCTCGTGGAAATTGAGCGTCGAGGTCGAGATATAATCGGCCGCGCGTCTGTGGTGGTCAACGAGCGCGACTCTGTTGCAGGATTCGAGCAGGGCACGCGACTCGACCTGCTCTGGGCGGTTGGTATCAACGATGATGAGCACCGTCTTGCCGTCTGCCCGCAGAAGCGCTTCTTCGGGCGATATGAAAAAGCCCTCGTATTCGGGAAGCTTTGAGAGCTTTCTGATTATGGGGTCTGCGACACAGGTCTTTTCGTTATATACGAAGCTCACGGGAATGCCGCGTTTTCTTGCGATGCAGGCAATGCCGGCCGCGGCGCCGACGCAGTCGAGATCGGCGTAAACATGGCCCATGACTATTATCTGCGAGGCGTCGCATATAAGCTCGCCCATGGCGTTGGCCATGACGCGGGATTTGACCTTTGTTCTGCGCTCAACGGCCATGGAACGGCCGCCGTAGAACTCAAAGTTGAGTCTGTTCTTGATGACTGCCTGATCTCCGCCGCGGGAAAGCGCCATTTCTATACTCAGCGTAGCGAACTGGAACGCTTCCTCGAAGGAAACGGCATCCTTTCCGATGCCGATGCTTATCGTTGCTGCAACACCGGAGGGGCCCGTTACCTCTCTTACGCTGTCGAGTATGGAGAACTTATCGTCAATAAACTTTGAAAGATACTGTTCTTCGAAAACGAAGATATATCTGTCACGGTCATACTTGGAGAGATAACCGCCGATATTTGCCGTCCACTCGCTGATCTTGTTGTCGATCGCTGCCTGGATGGAGGACTTGACCGTGTCGGTGACGTTACGGAAAATCTCATCGTAGTTATCGAGCATGATTATGCTCATAACGGGCCTTGTGGCATAATAATTGTCCTTTATCTCCTCAAAGTCCGTCACGTCTATCCAGTACAGAACTCCGAGGTAGTTTCTTTCACCCTCTTCGCCGGCACGGACTGCGTTGCCGTATACACGATAGCGACTTCCGGAAAGCACGACGGTATCGGGGCACATATCGTGGCCATCAGTTAGCCACTTCGTGGAAAAGCCGGGTACCATTTCCGTAATGTTGATCTCGAAGAAATGCTGTCTGTCACCCGTAAGCTTCAGGAAGAGCTCGTTCGTCCAGATGATCTTACCGTCCTTAACGTTGAATATGACCATGGGGAGAGGCATATTCATAAGTGTATCGGCAGACGCGGCGTCTCTTGAAAAGAGCACCGATTCAACGTAGGACAGCATCTCACGCTGCCTCTTCCGGAGGCTGATGCTCGAATATATTGTAAGTATGACGATAAAGAGAAGCTCACCGCCGACGAGGATCCAGATATTGAAGCTGAACACACCGGCACAGATAGTTGCGGCGACGAATATTATCAATGCGATGAAATAAAGACGCATTGACGGACGGAATATTCTCGTGAATTTACTGCTGTTCAAGGACTTCCCTCTTCCCCGCTATCGATTAGATATTTGATTATACCAAAATATTGACATCTGTACAATCCTTTTTATTTTTTTAATAGTAAACGCGGGGTATTTATCCATTTCTGACGCTGCAATAAATACACCTGCACGGTAAATGCTATAAGCGAAAACTTTTTTGGCAGGTGATATTTATTAAAGCCGTGATAATGGCCGGAGGCACCGGCACGAGGCTCCGTCCCGTGACTCTCGGGATACCGAAGCCAATGGCAAGGGTCCTCGACATGCCGCTTATCGGACACAACGTCATGCTTTTGAAAAAATACGGGCTGAAAGACATTTTCGTCACTCTGCGCTATCTGCCGCGCGAGATAACGGATTATCTCGGAGACGGCTCCGGTTTCGGCGTGAATATCGAATATGTCCGTGAGGACGAGCCGCTCGGCACGGCCGGAGGCGTCAGAAAATGCTTCGATCGCTGCCGCGAGCCTTTGCTCGTTCTCGGCGGCGACGCCGCCGTCGAAATAGATCTGAATGAGTTTATACGCTTCCACTATGAATCCTTTGCCTCGGCGACCATTGCCGCAGTCAAGGGTCCTGACCCTCATGAATACGGAACGATATTCGCTTCCCCCGACGGCAGGATAACCGGATTTTCCGAAAAGCCCTCGAGACGGGCCGTCTGCGGTGAGCTGATAAATACAGGGATATATCTGCTCGGTGAAAAAGTTCTCGAAGCGCTCCCGTCGGGACGCTCCGATTTTGCGAAGGACATCTTCCCCAACCTGCTTGAACGCGGTGAGAGGCTTTTCATTTGGGAAAGCCGCGGATACTGGCTTGACGTCGGTACGTGCGAAGCTCTACTAAAAGCAAATCGAGATGCACTCGACGGGAAGATATATTCTTATGCGCTGCCGAAAGCACCGGACGGTGTTACGGTGCGCATGCCGTCGTATATATCCGCAAATGCTTCCATCAAGCCCGGCTCCGTCATAGGCCCATACGCTGTCATCGGCGAAGGTTGTGAAATCGAAGACGGCGCAACTGTTCGCAGCAGTGTTCTCTGCTCGGCTCACGTCGGCAGAGACGCAATAGTCGACGGAGCGATACTTTGCAGGGGCGCATGTATCGGCGATGGCACCTCGGCAGGACCCGAATGCGTGCTCGGAGAAAACTCACAAACCGGCAAAGGCTGTTTTCTCGGCGAGGGCTCCGTGCTCTGGCCGGGCCGGAGCATCCCTTCGGGCGCATCCGTCTCCGGAGCGCTGAACGGCGGGCCGAAAAGGTTCTTTGTGGAATTCGATGAGGACGGAAGGATATTCGGTGATCAGTCATCATTGACCTGCGACCTCGCTTTTTCTCTCGGAAGAGCCTCGGCCGCGATCTCAACGCGGATACTTTATTCCTCCGAATCTGATCCGTCATCGCAGGCCATGGCAGCCTGCTTTGCGGCGGGTGCTGCCTCCGGCGGAGCGCGTGCGACACTTTGTGACAGCTGCTGCGCGGCGACGCTCGCTCATTCATGCTATCTCTATTCGGCCGCAGGTCTTTTCGTATCAGATGCCGCAGGCTCACCCGTACTTTCGTTTTTCGGGCCGGACGGCTACGCACTTGTCCGTGACGCGCAGCGCAAGCTCGAAGCAGCCGACGGTGCTTTCTACGTCTGTCCTTCAGGTGCGATTTCGAGCTTTACCGGAACGAATACCGCTCACATCGCGGCCGCAAGACGGTTTTCCCGGAAGCCGGCTTTCAAGGTCAAGGCAGCGCCATACGGATATCCAGCAAAACTAATTTCGGAAATATATTCGGACAAGAAGCGTGAACGGCCGTTTTCCTTTGCCATAAGCCGTGACGGTTTTTCACTTACGCTCTCCGATGCAGATGGCTCACGAATGAATCACGGTGAGCTAATATGCGGCGTCGTATACCGTGAAATCCTCGACGGCAAAAGAGAGCTTATACTGCCGGATAACGCACCGTTCGCGGCAAGGAGATTCGCAGAGGAATCGGGAGCGAAGGTCTATATCCGCGGACGAGACCTCATCCCGGCCGAATTGCCCGACATGACGCGAGATGGAATATTTATCGCCGCAGCTCTATATCCGCTCCTTGAGAAATTCGAAAATGTAACGGAGCTTCGTGCAGTCCTGCCGGAGTTTTCCGCGGCAGAATGTTCTTTTGAGACAGATGAAGATACAAGAGCACTACTTCGAAGAGCCGCGACATCGGGTTATTTCGGATCGTGTGAGACCTATAACGGACTTCGTTCGGAGTATAAAGGCGGACACATCCACATCATGCCCTCCGGTATATCGTCTATCCGCATTTCAGCCGAATGCGCTGATTACGAAATGGCATCGGAGCTTGCGGCAGACGCCGCAGATACGCTGAAAAAGCTCATGTAAAAAATAAAGCTTCCGTTCAAAACGGAAGCTTTTTTCATATATTCCCGCTTCGGATCATATTGTTACTGTATTAACGATATCGAGGCGATGAAATGGAAAAAGTCAAACGTCCCGGATTTCGCTCTTCATTCGGATTCCTCATGGCAAGCGTCGGCGCTGCGGTCGGGCTCGGTAATATATGGGGCTTTCCTTACAGGCTCGTAGACGGCGGAGGCTTCGTTTTTCTTGCGCTGTATCTGCTTTTCGTGTTTACCGTAGGTATACCGCTCATGCTCGCCGAGCTCAAGCTCGGAAGGAGCGCGACGTGCTCTTGTATAGGCGCGTACGGAAAGCTCGGTCAGAGCTTCCGGTGGGTCGGTATTACCGGGATAGCTGCGTGCTTTATCATTCTCTGCTATTATTTTTATTTCGGCGGTCTGACGATGCGAGAGATCGCGGATATCGCCGGTATCAATATAGAATCAGAACTTTTCTGGCATCTGTGCTTCGGTTTTCTCACGCTTGCTATCGTTTTCGGCGGAGTCTCGGACGGGATAGAGAGATGTTCGCGCGTCATGGTACCTCTGCTCGTAGCATCTCTCGCGGCACTATGCGTGATAACGCTCCGAATGGACGGGGCGAAAGAAGGTATGCGATTCCTTTTCCGCCCCGATTTCTCTCATTTTGGAAAAGAGACCGTCAAAAGCGCGATGGGTCAGGCTCTGTTCTCGCTTTCGCTCGGTCAGGGAATCATGGTCACGTATGCTTCTTATGCAGATGACCGGACACCGCTCATGAGGCAGGCTATACTGATCCCTGTCCTCGATACGATGACGGCTCTGCTTGCGGCGCTCGCGATCGTTCCCGCCGTCTTTTCGGCGGGAGTCTACGCAGAGGCCGGGCCGTCTCTTCTTTTTACCGTCATGCCGCGGGTATTCGGCTCTGTGAAATACGGCGCTTTTCTCTCTCTGATGTTTTTTGTGCCTGTTTTTTTCGCCGCACTCACGAGCGCCGTATCAATGCTTGAAACTCCCGTTTCCGCCTTATGCGGAGAGACGAAGCTCAAAAGGACTCCTGCCGCTATTATCGTGACAGCGGCGGCGCTTTTTGGAGGGCTTCCACTCTGCGCCGATATCAAATTCTTCGGGTTGTATGAAGCGCTGTCGGAAAAAGTGTTTATCATGATATGTGCTTTGATGACATGCCTTCTCGTCTCATGGAAACGAAGAAACAGCCTTCCCGGTCTTGCCGCGGAGGGCAGGTCGGAAAGGCTGTTCATGTTCATTCTGAAATTTGTGACTCCCGTGATACTTGCGGCGTCTGCTCTTATTTAGAAGTCGGCGCTTCCGGTCGTCCTCGGGAACGGGATGACGTCACGGATGTTGGCGACGCCGGTGAGATACATGATAAGGCGCTCGAAGCCGAGGCCGAAGCCCGCATGATGAGTTCCGCCGTATTTGCGGAGCTCGAGATACCACCAGTAGGCTTCCTTATCAAGTCCGAGCTCGTCCATTCTCGCCTCGAGAAGGTCTATGCGCTCTTCTCTCTGGCTTCCTCCGATTATCTCGCCGATTCCCGGAGCAAGAAGATCGACTGCGGCAACGGTCTTACCGTCGTCGTTGAGGCGCATATAGAACGCTTTTATCTCCTTGGGATAATCCGTAACGAAAACAGGTCTCTCAAAATGCTTTTCGGAAAGGAAACGCTCGTGCTCCGTCTGTAGGTCGCAGCCCCAGTAGACGGGATACTTGAACTCCTCGCCGCAGTTTTTGAGTATCTCAATAGCGTCCGAATAAGTCACGCGGGCAAAGGAGGAATCTCTGACGTGAGTCAGGCGCGCGATGAGGCCCTTGTCAACGAAGCTGTTGAGGAATTCGAGCTCCATGCCGCACTTATCCATGACTTCGGAAATGACGTATTTGAGCATTCCCTCAGCAAGCTCCATATCATCCTCGAGGTCGGCAAAGGCTATCTCGGGCTCGACCATCCAGAATTCGGCGGCATGACGCGCGGTGTTGGAGTTTTCGGCGCGGAAGGTCGGACCGAAAGTATAGACTCCTCCGAATGCGAGCGCATAGCTCTCTGCGTTGAGCTGACCGGAAACGGTCAGGTTGGCGGACTTGCCGAAGAAATCCTGCGTGTAATCGACGGTGCCATCCTTGTTAGTGGGGACATCGGCCATGTCAAGGGTCGTAACGCGGAACATCTCGCCCGCGCCCTCGCAGTCGCTCGCCGTGATAAGCGGAGTGTTGACGTAGACGAAGCCCTGGTCCTGAAAGAAGCAGTGGATCGCGTGCGCGGCGACGCTGCGGATACGGAACACTGCCGAGAAGAGATTCGTACGGGGCCTCAGATGCGCTATCGTTCTGAGATACTCGACAGAGTGTCTTTTCTTCTGAAGAGGATAGTTCGGGTCGGAAAGGCCCTCTATCTCTATCACGGATGCGTGCAGCTCAAAAGGCTGCTTGGCTTCGGGCGTAAGCCTGAGCTCGCCGGACACGATAAAAGCCGTGCCGACGTTCTGACGAGCCACGTCCTTGTAATTATTGACGTTACCGTCCTCAAATACGATCTGGATGCTCTTGAAGCAGCTTCCGTCATTGAGCTCGATAAAGCCGAAATTCTTCATATCACGGATGGTACGTGCCCAGCCGCAAACGGTGATCTGCTTACCGGCAAAACTTTCGGCGTCCCTGTAAATTTCGCGGATAATGGTTCTTTTCATCGCCACAGCTCCTTTCATCTTTATTCTGCGGATTTTCCGCATCTGAAAATACTGCGTAAGTATAGCACAATAGTTTATATGTGGCAAGAAAAAAGTGCGGTGCGAAAGTGTTTCCGCACCGCTTGTCTGAAATTTTATTTACTCGCCGCAGCTAGCGTCATCGGTATCGCCGCATTCACAGGAGGGAGCTGCTTCATCTTCGTTCTTTTCCGGCGCTTCCTCGTATATCTCAACGGTGACGTCATCGTCTTTATCTCCTCTGATCGCAGCCTTGCAGTCCTCTATCTCGGACCTGCACTCGGTGATGACGGCGAGGGAGGAAGCTATCTTCCGGCAGTCCTCGTCGAGGATCTCCTCGGGATCATCGCGGAAATATTTGTAATATTTCTTGCCGAGGTCGATATAAGCTCTGCGGAGAGTTTCTTTTTCAGTGATAATGTCCGCGTTGAGCTTGGAGATCCTGCCGATGAGCTTTGTCTTTTCGGCGGCGCTCCTTGCGAGCTCGATGGATTTGGCGGCTATGTGTTCGGCTGTCTCTTCGGTCCTCTGCTTGAATTCATCGAAATTTGACATTACTCTTCCTCCTCTTCCTCCTTCTGAGACTGTTCACTATCATCAACGTCTTTTTCAGTATATGTGGGAGAGAAAACGTTGTTTTCATCCTCGTTTCCCGAGAGCATCCTGAAGGCGTCGGACAGGTCCTCGTCGAAGTCCTCGCTTTCTTTGATGAGTTCTTCCTCGGTTGCCTCGGCGGCTGACGCCTTCTTGCGGTCACGGTTTACGTACAGGTCTTCGGGATCATGGTGCTTCGAGACGGCGTTGTAAATGAGAAGGATGACGCCGACGACGACGCAGAGAAGCGCCACTATCTGCGAAACGCGGAGATTCGTTCCGGGGATGTAAAGGCTGTCTGAACGGAGCCCCTCTATCCACACTCTGCCGAGGCCGTACCACACGAGATACAGCAGGAAGACCTGACCGTCATACTTCCTCTTTTTCGAGAAGAAATGGATAAGTACGAATCCGATTATGTTCCAGATGCTCTCATAGAGGAAGCAGGGATGATAGTACGCCGTCCCGTATTCGGTCGTGAGGCCCATCCTCCAGGGGAGATTCGTCGCGGAGCCCGTGAGCTTTTCGCTCATCGCCTCACGGTTGGTGAAGTTACCCCAGCGGCCTACCGCCTGCCCTATCAGCAGGCCGAGACTGACGAGGTCGACCGTCGGAAGGAATTTGACCTTCTTCACCTTCGCGAAAATGGCAATGCCGATGATGCAGCCGATGACTCCGCCGTATATCGCAAGACCGCCGTTCCAGATTTGGAAAACGCTCCAGAAATTATCTTTGTACATATCCCATTCGAATATGACGTAGTACGCTCTCGCGCAAACGACGGCGGGAATGACTCCGCACAGCAGGAGATCGATTATATCGTCCTCCTTGAAGCCGAACTGCGGCGCGCGTTTCATCGCGTATATGACCGCGAGCAGGAAGCCTACGGCGATAATGATGCCGTACCAGTGTACTTTCCATCCGAACACAGTGAAGTAGGACGGGAAATCAAGCCTGAACGCATCACCGAACATCGGGAAAGTTATTATCGGGTCACTCATATATGTCACACCTTCTCAACGGGTTTGATGACCGAAAGCGAAAGCTTTTCGGGAACTATGTTCTCTCTGATGAAAGCGGAAATATCCTCAGCGGAAATGCCGGCGAATATATCAAGATCAGACAGCGGATCGTAGCCGTACATATAGCCGTCCACCATCATCATGCAGCAGTTTTCCGGCACGTTCAGCGTCCTCAGCGTGCCGCCTATGGCAGACCTCTGAAGCCTTGCAAAGAGCTCGCGGTCGATACCCTGCGAGGAAATTCGCTCCGCCTCTTTTATGAGCTCGCCGGAGATCTGCTCGTATTCATTTCCCTCAGCGCTGATATAGGCAAAGAGCGCGCCCGCGCCGTCACCTATTCCCGCTCCGAAGCTGTCGTTGATGACGCCGTCCTCGTAAAGCCTCAGATAAAGGTCGGACGAGGGGCCGACGAGATATTCCATCGCGAGCTCCGCGATGAGCGACTGCCTGTATACCGCTTCTCCGCCGTCCTTGGAGGGCTCGAGCTTAACACCTATCATATACATCGGAACGGCGACGGCCATGCTGCGCTCGATCCTGTTCTGATAGACGAACGGGCTTTTCTCTTCCGCATAGTCACGGGCTGGTATCTCACCGGCTTCCGCGGTGACCAATTCTTTTGCTGTCGAGAAGACCTGCTCTGGGTCGACGTTCCCTGCGACGGCGAGCACCATATTCGACGGATTATAGAACGTCTTATGGCAGTCATAAAGAGTCTGCGGGGTGATCTCGGCGATGGATTCTATCGTTCCCGGAACGGATATCCTCACGGGATGGGACTCGTAGAGCGCGTTTATGAGATTTTCGTAGACAACACGGCCGGGACTGTCCTCACACATGCGTATCTCCTGACCGATAATCCCCTGCTCTTTTTTTACGCTCTCATCCGTGAAGTACGGAGTCTGAACGAAGCGCAGGAGCTCGCGGAGGCACTCGTCGTATCTGTCGGTGCATTCAAAGATATAGCATGTGCTGTCAGAGCCGGTAAACGCGTTCGGAGAAGCGCCGAGGGCTGACATGGTCATCATCGCGTCATTCCCGTCCGGCATATCAAACATCTTGTGCTCGAGGAAATGTGCTATTCCCGCGGGAGTTTCGATATAGCCTTCACCGAGCTTGAAACGGCAGTCGGAGCCGCCGTATTTCGTTCCGAACGCTGCAAAGGTCTTGACGTAATCCTTCTTGGGCATGACGAAAACGGCGAGTCCGTTTTCAAGCACGTCCGAATATATTGTTTCTCCGAGAGCGGGATATTCCCTGACAGTCATTCCGCCGCCTCCTCTCCGCGAAGGAAGAATACCGTATCGGGACGCACGCTTTTTGCGACCTTGACTACGTCCTCTATCCCGATCTCACCTATGAGCATAGAATACTCCTCGGGCGAGAACATCAGCCCGTCGAGAGAATGCGCGACGTAATACGAATCGAGTGAGGAAATGGAATCCTCCATGGAGCGCACACCGGTGATGAGATACTGCTTTGCAGAGGAGAGCTCCTCTTCCGTGATATTGCCCTGCGCACATGCATCGAGCTGAGAGAGTATTTCGGCGCACGCGGTCTCGTACTTGTCGAAATCGACACCGGAAATCACGAACATGACGCCCTTGTAACGGTCGGTAGCAGAACTCGCGTAATAGCAAAGCGAGAGCTTTTCCCTGACGTTCATAAAGAGCTTGGAGGTTATGGACCCGCCGAAAACGCTGTTGAAAACTGCGATGGCGGCGTAATTGGGGGAACGCATGACTTCGCCGAGGCGGAAGCCCATCGACAGCTTGCCCTGCGTCACGTCCATAGCCTCGGTGACATACCTCGGCTCTGCGCAATCAACGACTATCTGTGTGCCGGCAGGCTCGGAGATTTCGGCACGCGGGAGCGTGCTGAACGCATTGAGCACGGCCTCGGACACTCTCTCGTAATCCGCGCCGCCGCAGTAGAATATCTTAATAGGAGCCGAAGCGATGAGCGTCTTATAGTATTTCGAAAGCGAGACCTGCGCAATCTTCTCGGCAGACTTGAGGGAGCCGAGCTTGTCCGTCCCGTAAGCCTCGTCCTTGAACATGATCTCTTTCAGCCGGAGTAGCGAATAGGCGCGCTTATCGTTTGCCTCCGAACGTATTCTGTCGCAGAGATTCTCCCGCTCGGAGCGGACGTATTCAGCCCGGAAGAGCCCTGCCTTCGTCGCAGGGTCAAGAAGCAGCTCCGCCGCGAGAGAGACTGTCTTTTCAAGTACGGGCTCGTCGCCGGGAATATATCTGTCATCGACGAAATTGACCGTAAACCCGATGCTCTGCGTCTCACCGAAGCAGCGAACGACGGGCTCGACGGACGCCCCATACAGGCGGTCAAGCTCCTCGGATATGCTCTTCATATCGGGAAGTCTTGAACACCCGCGCCTGAGGATGAACGGCAGAATGGCGTTTTTGGCGGCATTCTGTTTGTTGAGCTCAAGCATCAGATTTATGCTGAGATGCCCCGTCTTGAATTTATCTGTATAAACAAAGATCAGATCGACTCCCGGCATAATGGTCCTTGTGACCGCTTTTTCCAAGTGTCTCACTCCCCTTTTTTCCTTTTGTTTTTACGCATAATTTGCCTTTTGAATTTTAGCATAAATTATATGTCAAGGCAAGAGCGGAGCGGAGTTATTTATCGAGCGTTAATAACTCCGCTTTTTTTCAGTGCGGGCATCAGATACTCACGTACAGCCGTCCTGAACCAGCCCGCAGAGCCGGTATACCAGCTCCATCCGCCGCGCCCGTAGTGTTGAGGATTGGAATAGACGTCACCTGCAAGGACGTACGGTTCGATCC